>DAINRK010000149.1:0-9210 GCA_036741855.1 Anaerolineales bacterium | reverse complement strand
TGCTGCACCTCTTTCGTCTGCAGGGATTTCAAAATGGTGAGCTACAGCGGATTCTGCCTATTCTCTCAACAGCAGCCCATGTCACATCTGAAGTACAGGTAACGGCTTGACAGCATACCAGGTGAGTTTTATTCCACTTCCAGGATAATAATGATGATCGAGAATGCAACTAATTGGGCTGGCAATTACAGCTACGGTGCCGGCCGATTACATCAGCCCAAAACCATTGAACAACTGCAAGAATTGGTAGTCAGCAGCAACAAACTAAAGGCGCTGGGCACGCGTCACTCATTCAATGACATTGCAGATACGTCTGGGGATCTTGTTTCGCTTGAGCACTTCGATCAAATACTGGATCTAGATCGTGAGCATAATACTGTGACGGTTGAAGCTGGAGTCCGTTATGGGGAGCTGGGTCGCTGGCTTCATGAGAAGGGCTATGCACTCCATAACCTTGCCTCCCTTCCGCATATTTCGGTCGCCGGCGCCTGCGCCACCGGGACGCACGGCTCAGGCGACAAGAATGGGAATCTAGCCACGGCTGTGTCATCAATGGAGATGGTCACAGCCGATGGGGAAATCATCGTTTTATCCCGTGAAAAGGACAGTGAACATTTTCATAGTGCAGCGGTTGGGCTTGGCGGACTTGGCATCGTCACAAAACTTATGCTGGACGTATCTCCAACGTTTGAGATGCGTCAGGATCTCTATGAGAGTTTGCCTCTGAGCCAACTGGAAGAACATTTCGATGACCTCTTTTCGAGCGCTTACAGCGTCAGTCTCTTCACCGATTGGCGAGACGCGACGTTTAATCAGGTCTGGCTGAAGCGCAAGGTTTCCTTAGGCGCCTCATTCAACCCTGAACCAACCTTGTTCGGAGCGACGCTGGCCACACGAAATCTCCACCCTATTTCAAGTCTCTCAGCAGAAAATTGCACGGAGCAGATGGGAATCTCAGGTCCCTGGCATGAACGTCTCCCCCACTTCCGCCTGGACTTCACACCCAGCAGTGGTGAGGAATTGCAATCAGAATATCTGATTCCGCGACAGCACGCATTCAAAACGTTCCTCGCTATTGATCGATTACGAGAGCATGTTGCTCCACTTCTGCAGGTCTCAGAGGTTCGCACCATTGCAGCAGACAATCTTTGGATGAGCCCTTGTTACCAGCAGGACTGTGTTGCCATACACTTTACGTGGAAAAAAGACTGGCCCGCGGTTAAGAAGATATTACCGATAATCGAAGAGGAACTTGCACAGTTCAACGCTCGGCCGCATTGGGGAAAACTCTTCACAATGACTCCGGAACGTATAGGATCGCTTTATGTGAAACTGCCAGATTTTCAAGGCCTGCTTGGACACTACGATCCAGAAGGTAAGTTTCGCAACTCATACCTGGATAAATACATATTTGGAGTGCAAACTGATGAAGGAAACTTTCAGTAAAAACAGATCTCAGTCTATATTATCTTTTTCAGTCAAAGTAATTATTGTATTGGCTATTTTCACAATCACGCTTGGCTTTGCCGAAGTCAGCAATGCTTTGCATCCACCGCGCATCATCCCGCCTGGAAATACACTTCGCGAAAATAAAATTGAATTCCAACAACTGGATCTAATCACTGAAGATGGAATAAGACTTTCAGCATGGTATACACCTCCCCGAAAAGGCACAGTGATCCTGCTCGCACACGGCTACGGAGACAATCGTCCGGAATGGGTACATGCTTTGCTGGCGAAGAAAGGTTATGGAGTCTTGTCCTGGGATGCAAGAGCACATGGCGAAAGCGACGGGGAAGTTTCAACGATTGGTTATCTTGAAGTGCTGGATGTAAAAGCCGCACTTGAGTATGTGGAGACACAACCAGATGTAAATCATATCGGTGCATGGGGTGGTTCTATGGGAGCAGCAACATTGATCCGTGCAACCGCGCAATTCCCACAGATAGAAGCACTGTTTGTAGATAGCTCATTTGCCTCCTTGAATGACGAGTTTGATTTTTTAGTCCCGTATCCAGTCATCAATCCGCTGGCGAAGTTTATCGCAGAGATACAAACAGGCATCCCCCTTGATGAAATCAACCCGTTGAATGATATTGCCCTGATCAGCCCGCGCCCGGTATACATTGTCCACAGTTTGGGTGATACGGTCGCGCCGCCCGATGCGGGGGAAAAACTTTTCAATGCCGCGCACGAGCCGCGTTTCTTGTGGGAAGAGAAAGATGCGGCCCACTTATCAATCCATTTATTAAATGAACGTCGCTACCAAAGAAAGTTGATTGGTTTTTTCGATGAATGGCTGTTGGGAAATTAATCAACCACAACTTTGACGTTGGCCAAAACTCCGCAACCGCTGTTGTTTTGCTCCGTATACAAAATTAGATTCAGCCAAAAGGAGACTTCAGCTATGACAGCGCAACTCTCACAAATCAAATGGGGACGCGTACTTTTGACAACAGCAGCGGTGTACATCCTCAGCTTTCTAATGGTATTTCTAATCGTCACAGCCTATGCAACTTATCTTGCGTTTCAGGCACGCGGCGCGCCCGACCAGGTAATGATTACAGCCTTTGCGAATCAATACGCGCCATGGATTGGACCGATCAGCCTGATTCTCTTTACTGCGTTGGGCGCTATGTGGATGGCACGGCGCCTTGAAGCCGCAGTTCCGCTTCACGGAGTGATATTAGGCGTGCTAGCCAGCCTGGTGAACATAATTTTTGACGGCTTGAGCCTGAACTCTCTCCTGACAACGATCCTTACCGTTGCCGCGGGATGGCTTGTTGCTCAAATGAGTGCAAGAAAGTAACTAACACCTGCAAAAAACAAGGAGAGTGGATAGATCACTGTCCTTGTTTGATTTAATGGTATCCTTTGGAAACGATCCCCTTCACTATAACTGACTCCATTAAGATGTCCACGCAAAAAATCAGATTGATCGTCACCACTATTGTCGCAATCGTCGTGATTATTCCTGCCACTATACTTGGACCCTATGCGCTTCGTGTGCAACACTTCGACGCGAACCCTGATAACGGCTACCATGCTGACTTTTATCTTTACACTTCACAAAATGCAAAGCGCGCGGTACGTGAAGGCAAAAAAGTCACACTTCTCGTCCAACCCAACAACTCGGGCACAAACTCAGACGATCCCAAAGTCCATCGGCGCGACGCGTGGTGGACAGGATTCGAGCGTTATAAGATTGCTGATGAGTTGGGAGTCGCCCTTCTAATTCCAGCCTTTATCCGTCCCGGTGGGGACTGGCAAATCTATACCCATGCGCTTGACCGCGACTCACTTATCACAGAACGAATTGATCTCAGGAGAATTGACTTGCAATTGATTGCGATGATCGATTATGCGCGCGCCAAACTTGCTGAAAGTGGAATACAAACAGACGCAAAGATACTAATTCAGGGATTTTCTGCAAGCGGAATGTTTGCCAATCGCTTCGCCATTCTGCATCCTGACCGCGTTAAAGCCGCAACAATTGGCGCCCCTGGCGGCTGGCCCATTGCACCCATTGCCAATTTCGAAGAGAAAGAACTTTCCTACCCCGTAGGTGTTGCCGACCTTGAATCACTGACAGGCATTTCATTTGATTCTTCTGCTTACAATGCCATTCCACAATTGATTTATATGGGCTCGCTCGATGACAACGACTCACTCGACTTTACGGATGGTTGGGATGAGACCGACGCAAAGTTGGTGGATGCACTTTTCGGAACGGATCCGCTTTCACGCTGGGAGGATGCAAAGTCAATTTATCTCGCTGAAGGAGCAAATGCTCAATTCCTTCTAATCGATGGAGTCGGACATGACCGCGCGGCATTACAAAATTATTCAACAGAGTTTTTCAAGAAAGTATTGAATAGTGAATAACCCGATCGCATCTGTTCTAGATCATTATCCTGCCCTCATTATAGACGGAGCACTCGCCACCGAGCTCGAACGCCGAGGCTATGACTTGAAGGATGATTTGTGGTCTGCAAAAATTTTGCTTGAACAGCCTGACGCCATCAAACAACTTCATTACGATTATTTCAAATCAGGCGCGGACTGTGCTACTACTGCCAGTTATCAAGCAACAATCGAAGGCTTTACTAAACGTGGGTTGAGCGAAGGTGAGGCCATCGACTTGATCCAAACATCTGTCAAACTTGCGAGGCAAGCCCGCGACCAATTCTGGGCCGACGAAACAAATCAGGTCGGGCGGTCTAAACCATTTATCGCTGCTTCAGTAGGTCCATATGGAGCGTTTCTCGCAGATGGCTCAGAATATCGCGGGAACTATGGACTCACTGAAAAAGAATTGATGGATTTCCACCGCCCTCGCATGAAAGCGTTGGTCGAAGTAGGCGCGGATATCTTAGCTTGTGAGACAATTCCATCTCTCATCGAAGCACAAGCACTGGCAAAGCTGCTCAAGGAATTTCCAGATACCGCAGCTTGGTTAAGCTTTTCCGCGCGAGATGAAAAACATATTTCAGAGGGTCAGGCTTTTGCTGAGTGCGTGAGAGAACTGGAAGATAACCCTCAAATCGTAGCGATTGGGATTAATTGCACTTCGCCAAAATATATCCCGTCGTTGATCCGTGAAGCAAAGAAAGCGACAGAAAAACCTGTACTTGTATATCCCAACTCAGGCGAGACATATGATGCGATCAAGCAGGATTGGGGTGGACGACCTGTTTACGAATCATTCGGAGAAGCAGCAAAAGAATGGTGCAACGCGGGCGCACGCCTGATTGGCGGTTGTTGCCGCACCACGCCCGAGCATATTCAAGTGATTGCGAGTTGGGCAAGAGGTAATCCGTAGGGACGGGCAGCTGCCCGTCCCTACGATTGATCTTTAGGAGAAAATATGAAATCCGTCCGCATGATCGAAGCAGGTAAGCCATTGCAGTTGCAAGAAATCCCCATACCTGAGATCGGCACAAAAGATGTACTTGTCCGCGTGCGCGCTGCAGGGATATGCCACTCGGACGCGCACTACCGCGCGGGCAGGTCAGGCATGGGCTTTTTGCCCATCACACTTGGTCACGAAGTTGCGGGCGTGATCGAAGAAATCGGGTCCGAGGTAACAAACGTAAAAGTTGGAGATCGCGTTTGCCTGCACTACAATATTACTTGTGGTGATTGTTATTATTGCACTACAGGCAACGAACAATTTTGCGACACAGTCAAGATGCTTGGTCACCATGTGGATGGCGGGTACGCAGAATATATCGCCATCCCAGCACGGAACGCGATCCGTTTGCCCAAAGAGCTTCCATTTGAAGAGGGTGCGACTCTCATGTGTGCATCCGCGACAGCCTTGCACGCGCTGCGCAAAGGGAGGATAAAGGCCGGTGAAACGGTAGCAATTTTCGGCGTAGGCGGACTCGGCTTATCCGCAATCCAACTGGCGAGGGCATTGGGTGCGATTGAAGTTTTCGCTGTGGATATCAAGCAGGACAAACTTGAGCTTGCATCCGAATATAACGCCATCCCCATAGACGCGAGTCGTACGGATGCTGTGGAGGAAATCCGCAAACGTACAAGAGGCAAGGGAGTAAATGTTGCACTAGAGATGATCGGTCTTTCAGCGACAATGATTCAGGCCATTGACAGTTTGGGATTTATGGGACGGGCCGTGATGGTAGGGATGAATCAACAACCTATTCAAATCAACACCTATCTGCAGGTGCTTGGCAAAGAGGCTGAGATCATCGGCTCGAACGATCATCTACTACAGGAGTTGCCTTTGCTGGTGGACATGGCACGTAGAAAAATTCTTGATACCTCGCGCGTGGTTTCGCAAGTTATCTCTTTGGATGCGGATAAAATAAATCAACGACTGGATGACCTGGAAAACTTCACAAATGATGTGCGCGCTGTCATCGTGCCATAAGAGAAAGGATTGCGATATGAATATCCCGAAAATTACCCGCCCAACTTTTCCAAAGGGATATGTTGACAAACCCGCCTCTTTCCTGACTTGGGAATGGGTCGAGACACAATTGACAGAATCCAAACATTACTGGCTTTGTTCTGTCCGCCCTAATGGACGTCCCCATGTCGTCCCGCGCTGGTGCGTTTATGTCGATGGAAAGATTTATTACGATGGCAGTCCTGAGACTCGTCACGCACGGAATATCGAAAAGAATCCGTATGTTTCCCTTAATCTCGAAAGCGGAAGCCAGGCCATAATTCTGGAGGGAATAGCCGCACCTGCGGGAAAGCCCACACCAGAATTCGGAAAGAAACTTTCTCAAGCCTACAAAAAATATAAGGAGTTTGGCTACGCGCCCGGCCCCCATTCATGGGACGAAGGTGGGTTGTTCGTATTCACACCACGCCAGTGCATCGCGTGGTCGAATTTTACGCAAGACCCAACGAAGTTCATATTTGAAGACGAATGATTTTCAAGGACTTGGAGCCTTCCGCGCTGTTTTCAGCGCGGACCGAATCATAAGAAATTCTGTGATGTTCTCTGCCGTAATTAAGCCAACTAATTGACCGTGGTGTGTAACAGGCAATGTCTTTGCACCTGACTCCTGCACGCGCATCAGGGCGGTTTCAACCATCTGATGCGAGTCAATTTCAGGGACATCCCGACGCATCGCATCCCGTACCAGCGCGTTTTGACCGTTCTGTGAAAGAGCAGAGATCAGCCGATCGCGCTCCAGGAGGCCTACCACACGTCCGTCCTCCGTGACAGGAAAATCCTGCTGTGCACCGGAAAGGATCAATTCGACGGCGCGTCCCAGCGTATCAGACGGTGAGAGAATATGAAAGTCGGTTTGCATGACGCGTGTGACAGGAATCCCACCCAGGGAGTTTCTCATCTGCACCATGTTTGCCTCCTGGGCCGCGCCGATCCACACAAATAACGCGACGAAGACCAGGAAGGGATTACTGAATAAACCAATGAACCCGAATAAGAAAGCAAATGCCTGCCCAATGTAAGCGGCGATCTGAGTAGCCTGAGTGTATTCGAGTCGCAAAGCCAGTAGAGCGCGCAGGACACGTCCACCATCCATCGGAAAGGCAGGGATCAGATTGAACAAAACAAGTGATACGTTCACGATCATCAAGCGTTCGAGGAAGGAACCTTGAGACAGATTAAGATTCAGGATTGAAGGCAGACCGTTCGTTAGACTAAGATACGCAATCAGGATTATGCTGATGACTAGATTCACAGCTGGTCCGGCCAGCGCGACCCATAATTCCTGAATAGGACGATCCGGGATGCGCTCAAGGCGGGCCACACCTCCAATAGGGTAGAGTGTGATATCGCGCGTCTTGATGCCATACTTGCGCGCTGTCAATGCATGTCCGTACTCATGGAGGACAACGCAGATAAACAACGCAATAATAAAGAGAATACCGACTAAGACCCTGCTCCACTCACGGTATTGGAGCCAGTAGTTATAAGCAACCCATCCTATGAGCAGAATGAAGGTTGCATGTACGTATACATCAATCCCGGCAAAACGGCCAAGCTTCCACTGCCATCTCATATCTTATTCTCCTTCTCCATAAATATCCTAAAATATACCTGAGTTAGATGGCTTCTATTATATCCTGTGTAAAATCTTGAGAATCGGACAAAGGTTGTGTTTTAATTGTCATCGCGAGCGAAGCCAGCATGAATGTATCTTTGATTTTCATCGAACTTGGTTTGGCGGTTATTGGTCTTGCGCTTTTGGCGCGTCTGGCAAGCCGCTGGGGATTTTCAGCGATTCCACTTTATTTACTGGCGGGTCTCAGTTTTGGAAATGGTGGACTCATGCCCCTCAATTTTAGCGAAGACTTTATACATGTTGGGGCAGAGATTGGTGTGCTCTTGTTGCTCTTTATGCTCGGACTGGAATACACGGGATCAGAACTCAAGGAAAGTCTTAGACGCGGACTACCTGCAGGACTCGTTGATTTACTATTGAATTTTCCACCCGGTTTGATTTGTGGATTCATATTGGGCTGGCAGCCGCTTGCCTCGATCCTCCTGGGAGGTGTGACGTATATTTCGTCCTCCGGCGTGATCGCAACAGTCTTGAATGAACTGGGTCGGATGCACAAACCAGAAACCTCAGTGATCCTCTCGATCCTAGTCATTGAAGATCTCGCAATGGCAGTGTACCTGCCACTAGTTGCTGTTTTATTGATTGGTCAAAGCTGGTTGAGTGGTTTGATTTCCATCTTGATTGCACTTGTTACGGTAAGTGTCGTCCTGTTTGTCGCGGTACGTTATGGGGAAAATATCAGCCATAATATTTCACACGAATCGAATGAAATCATTTTGTTGACGACATTTGGGATGATCTTACTGATTGCAGGCATCGCGCAGCGGTTGCAGGTCTCCGCTGCGATCGGAGCATTCCTCGTTGGAATTGCCATATCAGGTCCGATTGCAGAACGCGCGCACGATGTAATCAGTCCTTTGCGGGACTTGTTCGCCGCGACTTTCTTTTTCTTCTTCGGTCTGCAAATTGACCCTGCGACTCTTCCGCCTGTGATCCTGCTCGCCGTTATATTAGGCTTGATCACCGCCCTGACGAAAATCCTGGCCGGCTGGTGGGGGGCACGCCGGGCTGGCATAGATAAAGCGGGCCAACTGCGCGCAGGCAGCGCACTCGTGGCACGCGGAGAATTTTCAATTGTGATTGCAGGTTTGGGAGTCAATGCGGGTTTAGATGCAGGACTCGGCCCGCTGGCAACAGCGTATGTTCTATTTATGGTTTTATTAGGCCCGATTCTTTCACGTTTCGTCTCCGATTGAAAAGGAAAGTAAATCATATTTTTTACAAGTGGAGCAGCAAAATGATTACCAGAATGTGGCATGGGAGAGTACCAACCTCGAAAGCAAAAGCGTATCGGGAGTTCACAATTGCGCGCGCCATCCCGGATTATCAATCGGTCGAAGGCAATATCAGCGTCCACATCCTGGAACGGACGGAGGGTGATATTACCCACTTTATCACGCTCACATTCTGGAAGGATCTCGAGTCCATCAAAGCCTTCGCCGGTGAAGATGTGGAAGCCGCAAAATACTACCCGGAGGACAAGGACTTTTTGCTTGAGTTTGAACCACGAGTCGTGCACTATGAAGTGGTTGGACAATCCTAATGTTGTTTTATATTTTACAAGGCATCGGCTACGGATTCGCAGCGGCTGTGCAGCCTGGTCCGTTTCAGACGTACCTCGTCTTTCATACTCTTGCAA
>DAINRK010000148.1:0-9256 GCA_036741855.1 Anaerolineales bacterium | reverse complement strand
TGCCGCTTGATGAGGTCGAAAAGATGCTCGAGAGCCCAATCCACGAAATGCGAGTCGGCGCGGTCAGTATTATGGATTTTCAAGCACGCAGCAAAAAGACATCGGATGAGCGGCGAAAAGACTTATTCGATTTGTATATCAGACGTCATGACCGGATTAACACCTGGGATCTGGTGGATCGCTCGGCTCCGTATGTAGTTGGAAGTTACTTGATCGACAAGCCGCGCAAGATTTTGTATAAATTGGCGCGGTCCAAACAAATGGCCGAACGCCGCACTGCTATTGTGAGCACGCTCCATTTTATTGGCAAGGGCGATGTAGACGACGCGTACAAACTGGCTGAAACATTGCTCTATGACAAAGAGGATCTGATCCACAAGGCAAATGGCTGGGCGTTGCGATTCGCCGGTGATAAAGATCGTCCACAACTTTTACGATTTTTGGATAAACACGCTGCGACCATGCCACGCGTCACTCTGCGCTACGCCACGGAACATTTTGATAAGAAACAGCGTGAGCACTATATGAATTTGAAAAAGGAGCAAAGCACGTGACGGGCAAACCGGGCAAGAACACTCCAATTGAGGACAACCTCTCCAAACTGCCAGATGACCAACGCCAGGCGTTGCTATCCCTTCGTGAAGTGATTCTGTCGGTCATGCCGGATGCAGAAGAGGTGATCAGTTACGGAGTTCCCATGTTTAAACGGAATGGCAAAGGTGTGATTTCCATGTCTGCAAAAAAAGATTATTGCAGTTTGCACCTGATGAGTCCGCCACTGGCGAAGGCGATGGAGAGCGAGTTGAAAAAGTATTTGAAAGGAGTCACGCTTCACTTTACGCCTGATAATCCTTTACCTGTTTCTCTAGTGAAAAAGATCGTCAAAGCTAGACTGAAAGAAATGAAATAGATAAGAGAAAAGTTCATGAAAAGTAAAAAGGCTCACTTTGGTTCCATGGATGAATATATTGGCGCTTTCCCGGCAGAAACGCAAAAAGCGATGAGGGAAATATGGTCGACTATTAAAGCCATTGTACCTGAGGCAGAGGAACATATCAGTTACAACATGCCGGCTTTTAAAGTGAATGGAGAATATTTTGCAAATTTCGCCGCCTGGAAAAACCATATTGGTATGTATCCAATCCCGGAAGGCAATGCAGCTTTTCAAAAAGAAGTATTGAAATATAAAGGTGCTAAGAGTTCTTTGAGATTTCCATTGGATAAGCCGATGCCGTTAAAGTTCATCGCGAAAGTCGTAAAGTTTCGAATTGCTGAAAATTTGAAAAATACCAAAATAAAGTCATACAACAAATAGTAAAGGAGAAAATGAAATGAAAAAGATTACCCCGTTTTTATGGTTCGACACACAGGCTGAGGAGGCGATGAATTTTTACGTCTCTGTTTTCAAAAATTCAAAAGTCAACGGTGTATCTCGTGGCCCAGATGGCAAAGCCTTCACTGTATCTTTTGAATTGGACGGGCAGGAGTTCATAGGCTTGAACGCGGGTCCGCAGTTTAAGTTCAATGAAGCGATTTCGATCTTTGTCAACTGCGAGGACCAAGCTGAAGTGGATGAGTTATGGAACAAGCTTACAGCCGATGGCGGTGAGGAAAGCATGTGCGGATGGCTCAAGGATAAATATGGTCTTTCATGGCAGATCATCCCGAAACAATTAGGCGAGTTGATGGGTGACCCAGATCCCGCCAAGGCACAGCGAGTCACACAGGCGATGCTTCAAATGCGGAAGATCGAGGTTGCAGGTTTACAGAAGGCGTACAACGAAAGCTAAGTGAAGGATCTGATCGTAGCAATTTGGGTGGGCAAGTCTCAATGTTTTGCTCACCCAATTTTAATATCGTAGAAATAGCGTTCCGGATCCTACGAATCTATTCAGGCTCATCAAAGCATCACTCCAGCAAATGAGGATGAGCAAGACTAAGAGTCTACTCATTTGGAAAGTCTCACCGTGCTCGAATTGTTCCCTCGTTCGTTAATAGACCAGGAAGGAGAAATCTTATGGCGAAAAAGACTCAATCTTCACCACTGGTTACTGTTGCTGGACCGCTTATCGTTTCAGATGTCAACCCCCGTTACTTCACAGTTGCAGTTGAGAACGATTCAGATCGACAAGCTGTATACCTGACCGGCTCTCATATCTGGCACAACTTCCATGACGGTATGGGACCCGGCTCAGACTGTGACGAGACCACCGAAGATTTAGATTACGATGAATATCTCAAGTTCCTTAAAAACCATGGTCACAACTTCATTCGTCTCTGGCGCTGGGAACAGTTTAAATCCCAGGCTGCAGGCGGCAGTTTCCATCTTTGTATGACTCCCCAACCATGGGCACGAACCGGGCCAGGAAAAGCGAAAGATGCCAAGCCCAAGTTCAACCTTGACTTATTCGACCAGGACTATTTCGATAGGCTTCGAGACCGCATCATTGCTGCCGGAGAGGAAGGTATCTATATTGCGGTGATGCTATTCGACGGCTGGGCACTGCACCTTAGCCCCGCGCCCGATAACATCGAGGGCCATCCTTTTCACGCTGCGAACAACATCAATGGCGTTAGCATCAATTCAATTGTCGATTATCAAGTGCTTCCACTTGACCCGCGCGTCGAGGCGTTCCAGGAGGCATTCATAAAGAAGGTCGTTGACACAGTTCAGGATCTGCCTAATGTCCTCTACGAGGTCGCGAATGAATCCTCTGGAGGTGGGACAGTGGACAAGCAATTTGCTGAGGCATTGGGATTGGACGATCCACCGGATTGGGGAGATTCCACGCAGTGGCAGTATTGGGTGATCAATACAGTCAAACAGTATCAACAACAGATGGGATATACCCAGCACCCGATTGGGATGACGATGCAGTTCCCGGTCCCGGAACAAACGAAGGTCAATGACCCGCTCTTTAACAGTCCCGCGGACTGGATCTCGCCAGGTTATGACGACGAAATCTTTAGTTCTGGTGGGCATCCGATGGCGCCTGGCAGTCCTCCATCCCGCTGGTTCGACAATCCACCGGCTGCCGATGGAAAGAAAGTCATCATTACAGACACAGACCATTATGCGCCGGGGAGCGGTGACGCGCTCTGGGCCTGGAAGTCTTTCGTGCGAGGCCACCATCCAATTCTGATGGACTTTGGTATCATCTCGGGTGTCAATCCGCCGGACCCATCAGTGGAGAGTCCAGGTGTTCCGCCGTACGCGGCCTTCGAAGCAGCTCGATACGCAATGGGGGACACGCTGAGTTATGCTCAAAAGATGAATCTGATCGACATGCAACCCGATGGTGATTTAAGCTCTACCGGCTTCGCGCTCGCAAATCCGGGAGAGGAATACCTCATCCTTCAGCCAAGCGAGTCAGCGGAGCAGTTCACTATCGCGCTTGAGGCCGGCACTTATGCTGTTGAATGGTTTAGCGTAAACGGCCGCGAAACCATGAAGGCCAACAAATTGACGGTTGAGAGCGGCGGCATAATGGATTTCATATCTCCGTTTGAACAGACGGGTCCGGTTGTGTTATATATGAGAAGTACAGGACGTTGAAAGTTGCTCATCGAACTTCTGTTTTAGATAAACTGTTCTGTTGACGAACAGCAGTGGGGATTAGCATTTGAAAGATATATCGATAGGAGTTACCATGACCAAGACGAACTTCAAAGAAGGCTATGTTTCAGTGAATGGTCTTGAGATGTATTATGAGATTCATGGAACAGGTCAACCTCTGGCTCTGATACATGGTGCCTTTTCAGCCATTGGCACATCGTTCGGAAAATTATTACCTGAACTGGCCAAAAGCCGGCAAGTCATTGGCTTTGAGTTGCAGGCGCATGGACATACGGCGGACATCGATCGTCCGTTGAGCCTTGAGGGTATGGCAGATGATGTTGCTGTGGCGATCAAACAACTTAGCCTGCAGCGCGCCGATATCTTCGGCTACAGCATGGGAGCATTTGTTGCCTTGCAAGTTGTCATAAGGCATCCAGAGGTGGTGCGTAAGCTTGTGCTTGCCTCTGTTAGCTATGCCCGAAGTGGGATACACCCGGGACTCATGGAAGGACTGGGAGAGATGACGCCTGACATGATGTTTGGCTCTCCGTGGCATGCTGAGTATTTGAAGATTGCACCACATCCGGAACATTTCGCGCGGCTGTTTGAAAAGAAAACGGAAATGGATCGCCAAACCAAGGATTTGCCCGCCGAAAGTATCCGCGCGATTAAGTCGCCAACTCTGCTCATAATCGGCGACTCGGATCTCGTCCGCCCTGAACACGCCGTTGAGATGTTTCGTCTTCTGGGGGGAGGCGTCTTTGGTGATACACCGGCTGGCTTGCCGAATTCGCAACTCGCTATTTTGCCGGGCACTTCCCATGTATCACTGGCGAGCCGTACTGAGTTGCTTCTTCCGATGCTCACATCATTTCTTGATGCACCCATGCCCGATGTGAATCAACAGAAATTATCTGATAAAAGGGATAAAAATGACTGACCAAAAAAATCGAACTGAAAGCGACCTCCCGGCAAAAATGGGTAAACCCGCCGAACGCGCGCTTGCAAACGCTGGTATCCAGCGACTTGTGGATCTGACCAAATTCAGCGAGGCGGAAATAAAGAAATTGCATGGCGTTGGGCCCCATGCCATTCATAAGCTACGGAGTGCCCTCCTGGCAAAAGGACTCTCATTTGCCAATGAGAAGCAAAAGAAGAATTAAGCCGTTGAACAATTCTCTTATTTGGGGATTTCGTGTATTCAATGTAGATGTAAAAAACCTGATATAAATAATGTCGATTCTGTTGTCTCTTGTTCGACATATTAACAGAGCGACAAATTTAGTAATCGAAGACTCACTCCCAATCTCAATTCCAAGGAGAAGATTTACCATGTCTTTCCAGGCTTATTTAGACAATGTCCAAGAAAAAACAGGCAAAACCCCAAATGATTTTATTGCCGAGGCGAAAAAGAAGAATCTCACGGAATTCAAGGATATCATCGCCTGGCTAAAAAAGGATTACGGCTTAGGCGTAGGGCATGCGCGTGCCATCGCCTATGTCATCCGCAACGGGCCAAATTTTCAGGTGCGACAAACCACTGGACCTCACCGCGATGCTTCCGGTACGTTGAAACTGGATGGCAAGTTGAAAAGAAATGTGAAAGCGAAAAAGAAATAACAGAAATCGGATGTCGATTCTGTCCTCCGTTATTCGACGTATTAATAGAACGAAATTTTATGCTTATAGGAGATACGAAAATGAGATACATGATGATGACCAAAAACGACCCGAACAATCCGATAACCCCACCCAGCCCTGAGATGTACGCCGCGATGGGGAAGTTGATCGAAGATATGACCAAAGCTGGTGTTTTGCTCGCAACTGGTGGGCTATCTCCGAACCCCACGCAGATCACATCCTCAGGCGGCAAAATTAGCATTACAGATGGACCTTTCACGGAGGCCAAAGAGGCAGTGGTTGGTTTTGCGCTGGTCGAAGCCAAGTCGAAGGAAGAGGCAATCGAATTTTCGCGGCGCTTCTGGCAGGTCGCTGGAGACGGCCAAGGTGAGATCTACGAAGTGTTTGGCGGGTAGATTACTTGTTTCGTTCCTGAACTCTTGAGCAAACTGTCCATGGCCGCGCCCGATATCCATCGCACAATTGACGCCGTCTGGCGGATCGAATCTGCCAGGCTGATCGCGGGTTTGACGCGTATCGTGCGAGATGTAGGTCTTGCAGAAGATCTTGCGCAGGGTGCGCTCGTCGCAGCGCTCGAACAGTGGCCGCAATCGGGCATTCCGGAGAGACCGGGCGCCTGGCTGATGACAACTGCCAAACATCATGCAATTGACCTGATCCGTAGAAATGTGCGACTTGAAAGCAAATACGAAAAATTGGGTCGTGAACTTGAAACGCAGCAAGAGATAGGAGTCCCGGAACATGAGGTGGACGCAGATGATGACATCGGTGATGATCTGCTGCGGCTCATATTCATTGCTTGTCATCCAGTGCTTTCAAAGGATGCACGCCTCGCACTGACCCTTCGCCTGCTCGGTGGACTAACAACGGACGAGATCGCTCGAGCATTTCTCGTTGCGGAGCCGACCATTGCCCAACGGATTGTGCGCGCAAAACGGACTCTCTCTGAGGCGCGCGTTCCATTCGAAGTTCCCGTAGCAGAGGAGCGAGTCGCTCGTTTGTCATCAGTGTTGGAGGTCATCTATCTGATATTCAACGAAGGCTATTTTGCAACTGCCGGCGATGATTTGATGCGACCGGCGCTCTGTCAGGAAGCGCTACGGCTGGGACGCATCCTGGCTGAACTTGTTCCCAATGAGCCTGAGGTTCACGGTCTGGTTGCGTTGATGGAGATTCAAGAATCTCGCTCGCGTGCGCGCATCGGTCCGTCCGGGGAGCCAATCCCGATCCTTGAACAAAATCGCGGGCGTTGGGATCAACTCCTTATCCATCGCGGATTTGCAGCATTGATGCGCGCAGATGCAGTTGGTGGTGCATTGGGGCCGTACCGGCTGCAAGCCGCAATTGCCGCATGTCATGCACAGGCGCGTAATCCTGAAGATACAGATTGGGAACGCATCGCTGCTCTCTATGACGCGCTTGCCCAACTGACACCATCACCGATTGTAGAGTTGAACCGCGCAGTGGCTGTTGGGATGGCATTCGGTCCGGAAGCAGGTCTCGAGATTGTCGATACGATCAAATTCGATCCATCGCTCAAATCCTATCATCTTCTGCCAAGCGTGCGCGGTAATCTTCTCGCAAAACTTGGACGGTTCAATGAAGCCTCGGAGGAGTTCGAGTATGCAGCTTCGCTCACGCGAAATGCTCGCGAACGTGAATTGCTTCTCGAACGCGCGGCCGCGCTGAAAGAAAGAGAATCAAAATGAAAAAAACAAGGACCACCGTCGATCATACCGCACAAGTAGATGAGTTCATGGAGAAGCTTGACCATCCAATCAAGGCCGAAGTGCAAATGATTCGAGACATCATCAAGACTGCGAATCACGATATTACCGAGCAAATCAAATGGAATGCGCCTTCATTTAGCTATAAGGAACAATATCTGGTTACCTTTAATCTCAGGGAAAAGCAAAGAATCCATCTTGTATTTCACAACCCAATGATATCGAAAGTCAAGAGCGAGTTGTTGGAAGGAAATTATCCGGATAGACGAATGGCTTATTTTGCTGGAGACGATGACATCCGGGCCAAAAGGCCGGCGCTCGAAAAAGCATTGAAGGATTTGATTAAGTTACAGAACAAATAGAAGCTAATTTACGAAGGAATGTATGATGAAAACCGAAGATAGAAATACACTACGCTCTGATAGGTTAACAAGAGCCTTGCTGATTTGTGGTGTTATTGCCGGCCCACTCTACATACTGCTGGGCGTGATTCAAATGCTCATTCGTCCCGGGTTCGACCCCACGCGCCATGATCTCAGTTTGATGAGCAACGGCGACCTTGGCTGGATTCAGATCACGAATTTTGTATTGACTGGACTGTTAACCATTGCCGGCGCCATTGGGATGTGGAGAGTATTGCATGGCGGGAAAGGCGGAACCTGGGGACCCATCCTGGTCGCCGTGTATGGGTTGGGATTGATTGGTGCTGGTTTTTTCGTCGCAGATCCGGCTCTTGGATTCCCTCCAGGAACCTCAGCAGACGCACATTCCATTAGTGGCCATGGCTTGATGCACTTTGTTACCGGTGGAATCGGTTTCCTCGCGTTGATCGCCGCGTGTTTTGTGTTTGCTCGAATGTTCCGCGCCCTAAAGCAAAATGGATGGGCAGGGTATTCGTTGATAACGGGTATGCTATTTTTTGCGGCGTTTTTTGGGATCGCTGCAGGGTCACAACTGGGTGGGACAGTCCTCGTTTTTGTCACCCTGGCATTCACGGCTGCTGTTGTGCTCGCCTGGTCATGGATCTCGGCATTATCAACACATCTGCTGAAAATTTGATTTCTGCATAGAATAAGGAATAGGAGTTCGCATGAAAAAAACTAATTCAAAAGGTGGCTTGACTCCATCTCAACATATTGATAACTATATCAAGGGCTTAACGGATTGGCGCGGCAAAATAGTGGCTCGCTTACGTAAATTAATTCTTGAGGCTGCACCCGACCTCACGGAAGAATGGAAGTGGGATACGCCCGTCTGGTCTCTAAAAGGAAATGTGGTTGCTGCGGGAGTTTTCAAGGATCACGTAAAGCTAAACTTTTTCAAAGGCGCTTCGTTGAAGGATCCGAAAGGACTCTTCAATGCCGGGCTTGATGCCAAAGCGACGCGCGCGATTGATTTTAGCGAAGGTGACGATATAAATGAGGCTGCCTTGCAAGGGCTGGTTCACGAGGCTGTTTCCTTTAATATATCAGGCGGCAAAAAATAACCAGCAATTGAAGGATGTAGGTAAAGATAGGGATGAATCAACAAGATCTCGGAGCCGTGGCGAAAACGATCATCGACTCGAACATGTATATGACCCTTGGTACAGCCAATGAGACCGGAGGACCTTGGGTTTCGCCTGTTTATTTTTCGTGCGCAGGCTATCAGCAGTTTTACTGGATCTCCTCTCCGGAGGCGAGACACTCGCTTAACATAGCTGCGCGACCTCAAATCAGCATCGTCATTTTTGATTCTCGTGTTCCCGTCGGCAAAGGCCAGGCCGTGTATATGTCTGCGGTTGCAGAAGAACTGACAGGCATTGACTTTGACAGGGGACTCGCCATTTATAACGGACGATTTTCTGATCCCGCTGAACACGGAGTACGTATAATAGAGGCAAAGGACCTGCAAGGATCAGCTCTATATCGTCTCTATCGCGCCACCGCCTCGGAATACTGGGTCCTTGATCCAACGCGTTGGCCGGACCTTCGAACGCAAGTAACTGTATGAGAAGCAAAGATTGACAATGAACATGAGTGATAAGAAAGCTGTGGATGTCGGCAACGTTTGGTGGTTCTGGTTCTCAACCAATGCCTTTGCTGTAGATAAACGCTTGAGGCACATCCTCCGTGTGCTTCCGCGGGATCCCCGCTGTAAATTTTGTAACGCGCCATTCCAGGGAATTGGCGGCCTAATTGTTCGTGCATTATTTGGCAAACAACGCTCAGCTCTGAATCCTCGCTACTGCAACCTGTGCGAAATCGCTTCCCAGGAATTTCCCGGCGGTGCCGAAGTGGAAATGTCTATGCTATTCATAGATATTCGCGGCTCCACAGCACTTTCGGAG
>DAINRK010000147.1:0-9272 GCA_036741855.1 Anaerolineales bacterium | reverse complement strand
TTACAATTCTTACTTGTATTGTCAAGTCAAAAATTCACTATGCACAGTAAGGGCGACCCGTCAGGATCGCGCAAGGTAATTCAAGCCCACTGTGCGGGTCGCCCCTACTTGACTTCACGGCGCAAGGATAACTCTATTCTTGCCGCTCATCTTGGCGAGCTGCAATCCCTTCTCCGCGGCTTCGAGAAGTTTATTTGCGGTATCGCCATGTTTTGGATAATACGAGATGCCAATCGATATCGTAGTGGGATAAAGCCATCCCATGGATGAAGATTCAACGGATGCGCAAAGCCGTTCTGCAACCATGCTTGCCTGTTCAACACTTGTCGAAGGCAAAATGATAATGAACTCATCCCCCATACGCCAACGTCCCAGGAAATCATTCGGACGTAGCACTGCGCTCAAGGTGTTGGTAATCTTGCGAATTACATCATCGCCGGCGTGATAACCATGCCTGTTGTATTGCTTGAGATTATCTCCGTCGATCATACACAGGCTGAGGTGTTTTTGCTCAACAACGGCTTCGCTGAGCGCGAGATCAAGCCTGCGCTGGATTGCAAGCATGTTTGGTGCATTGCTCACGGGATCTGTGTAGGCAAGTTTGAATGTATATTGAAGTGTACCGCCGAGAGTTTCGATTCTTTTTGCCATCAGGTCGATAGCACGCAAGGTGGCGACATCTGTTTCAGAGGTATCTGCATGAAAGACCTGAAAAGGCTCTTGAGCACTGGTGAGTTCCAGTTTTTCGTTGATATTTTTCCATACCACGGGTGGGTTCAGTGGTGCGCTGTCTGGGAAATGGATCACTGCCATGCGCGCCACAGGGGAATCTGCCTGCAAGTCTTTAGCTTCGCTGTTCAAACGGTCGAATAATTTTCGGGCTGTGGCTTCATGCGTTTTATGCTTTCCACCGATGAGTACAGCCACAAAATTATCTCCTGAAATTCGATAGACAGTGGACTCGGTTTCATCCTTGATCGCGATCCCAAGCCAACGCAGGAGTCTGTCTCCGTAGTCAAAGCCTTTTGCTTTATTGATGTCGCGAAGTTGATACAGGTCAACCACAAGGAGCGAGGATCGCTCAAAGATGGTGTTCTCGAAGTTATTCTCAAGAGACTTGGAAAAACTGACCAGGTTATTGCAGCCAGTCAGCATGTCCACCCGCAGAAATGGATTGCTCGAATCGAATTCTTTCATAGGCCCTCAACTTAATTTCATACCTCATTATAGGACAAAAACCCCACAGATAACGTGGGGTTTGGTTACAGCAAGCGAATTGTTATGATTTAGAGCATTAGCTACCATAGGGCTGAAGAAATATCCAAACTTTGCCCATAGAGTTGCGCTCTTACCATTTCCATCTCACCTGTATTAAGTGGAAGGATCCCATACGGATTGCACATGATCTTAATTTGGTGATGAACTGTAAGGGATCCCTGGAAAACAGCCATGACCGTCTCCACATCGTCATCAGCCGCAATGCGATTAATGGAAATCGCGCTGCATTCCATGCATTCATGAATCAACATCAACTCGCCTCGCGACTCAAGCCGGTACTTGTTCCTACCCTTTTTCATGGTCAGCCCTATGGGTTTCATCTCCCCTTTACATGCGGACAGACGGTCACCCGCGGCGTATAGGTCAAGATGGCAAGACCAGAGACAATATGGACAGTGGTTGCGGTTATTGACGCCTGAAAGCTGGCGTGCAGAAGATACAAGCACATGACAGCGTGTACACGTGAAATCTCCAAAGGAGGAAATGCGGTACATTAGAGTTCCTCCCGCAGGTGCAGATAGCTTTTATAGCGGTAGGGACTGATTTCATCAGCCATCACAGCTTTTCGAATGGCACAGCCTGGTTCCCGGTCATGATGGCAACTAAGTCCAAATTTGCATTGCCCAACGTAATCCGCCATCTCTGGGAAGAGATATGCCAGTTCCTCACCAGTGACATTCCATAGACCAAATTCGCGAACACCAGGGGTATCCACCAATGCGCTGCCGTCTAGGTCCAGTTTGAACATCTCCAGATGAGTCGTGGAGTGGCGTCCTTTGCCCAGCTCACCCTGGCTGACGGCTTCGACGCGCAGTCCCAGACCGGGCTGAATTGCATTCAGCACAGATGTCTTTCCCACGCCGGATTTTCCAACCAGCACGGAAAGCTTGCCTCCCAGAAAGTGTTTTAGTTCTTCAATCCCTTCGCCCGTGACCGCACTGACGGAAAGGACCGGGTAACCAATACGGCGATATACCTCGAGTTCTTCCTCCAGGCTGGGATTCTTCCATGTCAAATCAATTTTGTTGATCACGATCAGGGACGGCAGATCCGCTGCTTCCGCAGAAACAAGATATCGGTCGAGCAAGCCCCATTTAGGAGTTGGATTCGCTGCAGCAAACACCGGCACGATCAGGTCCACGTTGGAGACGATAACTTGTTCGAAGACGCGTTGACCAGGCACAGGCGCGGGCCGCGAGAGTTTCGAGCGCCTCGGCAGGACATCAGTGATCATGCCGCTGCCATCGCCTGCCTCCAGATAACGCACGCGGTCACCGATAGCAACCGGGTCTACATGATCGAGCTCGCGCACTTCCTGCACAGTGCGGCGCAGGGAGGTGGGATCCGCTGTAGGATAAATGAGTTGTTTATGTAATAAGGACGAGACGACGCAATCGATATCTCGCCCGTCCGCGTGGACGCTGTAACGCCCGAGTGTTTTCCGAAAGACGATACCGATGTCGTCTTCGTTGTCTGTATTCATTGTCAGAGTTTCCTGTAAACGCGTCCCACGCTGATCGATAGAGAAGAGAGGTAGGCGCGCGATTGTTCTTGAAAAGAATTTGCGATAACTGTCCGGCTGGTATGGCGCGGGCAGGAACTTGGTCATTTATGTGTCTGACTTGTGCAACTTGGGCTGACATACAACGCTCCTTTCTATAAAAGAAAAACCGGCTGCGGAAGTTTCCGTGGCCGGTGAAAAGTCTATAACAGCATCTACTGCTGCCTCCTCATATAGGTGCACAGCGAATAGGCGCGGCTGTTAAATAAAAACGCCACGGACATGGGTACGTCCGTGGCAGTTTATCGATGTGAATCGTATAACTGGCTTAACTGCTATCCAGAGACGCGCCCATAAGTTTGTTCGCTAACAAGCACCGATGATGTATTGAACATAAAACGCGTCTCCTTTCTTTGAGATGAATTAACTAACTGGTTGTAGTTTACCAATGGCAGAAATGAATGTCAAGGTATATCGAGATTGGATCTATGGTTTTAACAAACTCTAGGATTATGTCACTCTGAGGGAGCGTTTGCTGCGACCGAAGAGTCTCTGGCAATGTGTTGGAGATGCTTCGCTCCGCTCAGCAAGACATACATTAGGATTGAAGGGTAAGAAGCCGGTTGAAGAAGGAGCGATAGCGTTTCATCGCAACGCGCAAATCTTCGGTCGAGACATCTCCGCTCTTCCATTGAGATTCAAGAGACATGCGTTTGTCTGCAAAACTGCGCGTGATGTTCTTGATGACATCTGCGACCAGATCATCCGCATCCTTGACCGAAACACTCGGGTCATCTACAAATCGACTTTGGATTTCGAGCCATTGCGCCCGGAATCCTTCAGCCTCATTATTCTCGAACAGGGGCGCGAAATCCTCTTCCTTGTTTGTGTTTCTACTCTCATCTTTCAAGTTTCTATTTTTATCTCGATTCTTGTCGTCTGTTTCTTCTGTGATCTGCTCGTTTCTCATTCGCTCTTCGCCTGTATCGACTTCATCCACATCCATCTGTTTCTCTTTTTCGTTTTGCATCAGATTCTCTCCTTTTCATCTAGTTCTTCCACCTGGTGGGACTCTTTGTTCACGAGATTCTCGAACAAAGTCCGCCCGTGGACCATCGCCTGGCGCATTTCTTCCGTGCTGACTTCTTCATCATCCTCTTTCACTGCAATGAGGTGCAGCCCGCGATAGTCTGTTACTAATTCGGGATAGTCCACTGAAATATCTGCCACCCGCTGCTCAAAGTCTTCAACAGGATAGCCCTTGGCCTTCATGACCTCACGTATGATCTGATCCGCTTTTTGTAGCGCGGTAAGCGGCTCATCGACGAACTCTGCCTGCGTTACGCGCCATTCTTCTGTATAGCGTTGTGTCTCATCTTCGGACAACGGGCGAATATCCAGGGTCTTTACATGATCGAGGCGCACCTCCAGTTCATGTTCCGCCTGGCGCTTGTCTCCCAATTCATTCAAAGTACGTTCATATTCAGGACCGAATTTTTCCTGAAGCCGCTTTGTACGTCGCTGACGGCTTAACGCCATACCCAGCAAAGCCCCGATGATCAATGCGACTATGACAGCAAGGACAATCGTCGTGATATTGGTTGCGTCCATATTATTCTCCTTCCACAGCATCTTTACTCAATATGATCTTTCTATTATCTGTACAATCATAAGGAATAAATAAAATATTGCCAGCGGGAATAACCCCACCATAAGGTAGGGTATATGCGCTTTGTTGTGTTTGACTTGAACTGAATGAATCAAAACCCCCCAATGAACAAAGAACTTTTACGCAGGCTTCCTGCCGCTGACCATACGCACAGGTGGGAACATCCAAAAGCTGAGTCCAGAACGTTGCACGCCTTTCCATCCCAATGATTCAAGTGCCGCAAGATATTCATCTGTGGCCATAAAGTCGAGCAAAGCGACTTGTCCACCCGGCTTTAGCACACGATGGATTTCATGGATTGCTTTTATACGTCCCTCTTTACCCGGAACATTATGGATTGACAGGCTGGCGACAACTGTGTCAATGGACTGATCTGGCAAGGGTAATTCGCGCATATCACCTGTTTTGACTTCGACGCGTTCCGCGACTCCTTCGGCGCGGGCGTTCTCCAATGTGACTTCAGGCCGGTTCCCCGATTGGTCCACCGTTTGCCACAAGTCGACTCCGATAGCCTTTCCATTTGGAAGATGTTTTGCCGCTCCGATAAGGAGGAGTCCACGCCCACAGCCGACGTCCAGAAGGGTTTCATTCCCTGTCAGGTTCAATGAGTCGATTAACATCTTGCGCATTCGCAGCTTGCCTACCTTACTGCTCCAGATCATGAACAGGGACGTGAGCACCATACTGCCACCGGCAAAAATTCCCCAGTATCCGACGATTGAAGAAAGGAGCGGTGGAATGAACGTAAGCCTGAGAAAGATCATCCCCAGGATTACGAGCGCCGTGCCTCCAAGGGCAAGATTGCGAACGACAGGTGGTGCATCGATTCCGTAATCAGCGCGAGACATGAGTTTCGCTCTTTCCATGGTGGCTCTTTATCTTTTGGAATGCTCAAATTATAAACCCCGTCGTGAAAAACATAGACACCTCACCTAAAAGGAGAGGTGTTATTCGTGAGTTTAGTTTAGCTTACAAAGGGAATGCTCAGGGGATAGCGGATGGGCTTATCCGTCAGTGCGCGGACCGTATTCACAACAGCCTGGTACGTAGTGAATACGCCAAGGAGTAGGGTCAATAGCGGAGGTAACCCTGCAAAAATGTTGCCCAATACGATTCCGGGATCGCGATCCGCACCTTGGACTATAAGGAAAACCGATGGTGCGGCGATCAATAGCAGGACAAATGCCGAGAGAACCAGCATGATTGTGATCTGAAAGTTCAACACATCGCGTCCCTGCCGGTCGATTTTGTAGCTCTGGTCTTTCTTCCATGACCACAATAGCAGCGGGATAAAGACAAAGCAAAACACGCTGCTCATGTGTATGAGGGCGAGCCAGAAACTTTGATTATTTGTATTTTCCTTGCCAAAGTCAAAGTCGAGGATATTGCTGAGGCTGTTGCGCGTGAACGAGCGCGGCTCCACTTCACCGCTTTCGATGCGCTGGATCGTGCGGGTACTGACATCGCAATATTCCGCCAGCTTTTCCTGTGTGAGGCCTTTTTGTTGCCTGAGTTCAGTAATTTTGAGTCCGAGATCCGGTTGGTTCATGAGGTTCTCCTTTTTGCCGAAAGGCAGTTATGCCCCATTATAGAAAAGCAAGTAAAAATCACAATGTCATAAGCACGACATTGGCACGACATTTACTTTTTATACCAAACTCTGCCTAAACCACTCATCTTGCTTCAAGAATATGTTTGAGCATTGCCAGGTTTTCTTTGAGTTGTTTTTTCATCTTTTTTTCGATAACGACGTCATTGAGCCTGATCAGGTTAACCGCACTTGCCTCCAGAGATATCGTGACCTTCGTGCAACTTTTTGCGATCTCCAGAGTATATGTGGTGAAGGATTGTAATGGTCCAGAAGTTGACCTGAATCCGTATTTCTTGTCCGGTTCATATTCAGTGACTTCGAAGGTGCTTTGAATCCTGTGGTCCATAAAATTACTGATGGTTTGAAAGCAGGCACCCAGCCCGATAATTCCCCCGGGAAGCCGCGTTGAGGCCAGGGTCGCATATTGCCATTGAAAATCATTTTCGGGCATGCTGATAAAAGCAAAGACCTGTTTGATGGGGCGGTAGATGAGCGTACTTAAAATGATATGCATCACTTGCCTCACTTCTTCAGTGGTGTTTCTCTTTAATGCCGTTGATCTCAGCTGTATCTATTTAAGACTAAGCCGCCAACCCAGTGCTGAGTTGGCGGCTAAAACACACATCCAGTTATTATTCTCAACTGTATATTCAGTGTACCACAATATGAACTGACGGATATTTCACATCATCCATGTTTTGTTCCAATTTTGAGAAGCGTGCCGCAAATAGCAGGGATTTATTAGTATGATATACTCTAGTTATCTTATAAAAGGTCGAATGTGCTAATGTCGCCGTCAACCCAGTTATGGGTTGGCGGCTTTTCTTAACACGCGACTGTAAAGGAGTCTGACGTGGAAGCGAAACTGTATGTTGGAAATTTGTCCTATGAGACCACTGAGCAAGGTTTGCGCGAACTCTTTATGCAAGCCGGGAACGTGGTGTCTGTTGCCCTGATCAAGGAGCCTGGAACCAACCGCTCCAAGGGCTTTGGTTTTGTGGAAATGGGTTCACAGAGTGAGGTGCAAAAGGCGATCAGCATGTTCAATGGTTACACACTGAACGACCGCCAGTTGAAGGTGAATCCAGCCAAGCCGCGTGAAGAGCGTGGTGGCTTTCGGCAGCAGCGCAATACCAATAACAATCGTCGTCGGTACTAAATGGGCATTATGATGTTCGAAGTTGGTGACCGGGTTGTGCATCCACAGCATGGGGTTGGGCAGGTTGTTAAGATGGAAGACAAGGAATTCGAGACTGGCGTGATTCGGCGGTACTACGAGCTTTCCATGCCGGGCGGCAGTACGGTATGGGCACCTGTGGGTTTGGAGACAGTCGGATTGCGTAAACCAGCAGAGAGACGTGAAATTGCCCGCTGTCGCAAAATTCTGGTATCCCGCCCCTCGCCTCTTGTTGACGAAGCTCGTACCAGACAAGCGAACTTGCTGGCACGCCTCAGGCAGGGAACGATCTCTACTTTTTGTGAGGTTGTCCGTGATCTATATGCCTATGGCGAACACAAATCATTATACGGAACAATTGCGGGGTTTTATCGAGTGACAAAAGATGTGCTATGCCAGGAATGGGCTGCGGTGGAGGGAATGACGCAGGTAGAAGCTGTGCAGGAGATCGATGCCCTGCTCGAAAAAGGCAGGGAAAGCATAAAGGCCCCCAAGGTATAAGTTCATGGAAAAGATGGGTGGAAATTTATGAACATGCTTAAGAAACGCGCCTGCCCAACTACAAGGCTCTCACAGGGCGAAATCTCTGCCCTGCAATGCTACCAATCCCCGGTTGGGGATTGGTAAAATTAGCCCAACGATAAACCGTCGGGCGGAAAAACCTCACCCAAACCACTCATCACTGCGCGAAAATATCAAACCCTCGCCATGAGGCGAGTACAGTCAATCAAAACCCCTTTCCTGTATGGAAATTCCTATATACGGCATTATGTATGATCGGCTCTGCGAGTTTCCAAGACGTCCTTTAACATGGCAAGATTTTCCTTGTATTGTTTCTTAACCTTTTTTTCGACGATAACATCAGCTGTTCTAAATAGATCCCCCGGGTTTGCCTGGGTGGCGATATTCATCCTTGTGCTGCCGTCTATCACTTCAAAAGTATATAAAGTATGGGAATGCATTGGCCCTGAGAGCGACTTGAATCCGAACTTCTTATTGAGCTCGAATTCCGTGACCTCATAGGTACTTTCGACCCGGCGGCCCATAAAATGGCCTATGGTGCGAAAAAGGGTTCCTATACCCACCTCGCCTTTGGATAGCTGGGTGGAGGCTAACGTCCCATATTGCCATTGAAAATCATTCTCGGGCGTGGTAACAAAACTAAAAACCTGCTTCAGGGATCGATAGATCCGGGCGTTCAGGCTGAAATTGATCATAATATTTTCCCTCGAAAAGGAAAGGAGCCCCGCCTGACGGCGGAGCTGGTCTGTTTACTTCTCTCAATTTCTCGTGTCAAACCCGCGTTGCTCTCTTGGTTTAGCCATGTTGACCTTAATCTCCTGGTCACCCAGTGAATAAGCATTGAACAGGCTGATTGCCTTGTCGGCTTCGCTTTGCGCGCTCATTGTGATAAAGGCAAAACCCTTGGGCTCGCCGCTGTTGCGATCCTTGATCACATCCACGGACACGACCTGTCCGGCCTGGGCAAACAAAGTATTCAGGTCCTCCTGGCTCGTAGACTTGGCCAGGTTTCCTACATAGATCTTGGCTTCCATTTTGAAACTACTTTCTCCGGTATTACCGGCAGATAAAATACAGCCGCCTCCCATATCCTGGTTGGCGGCTGAGATAGTGCACAAGGTCGGTTACACAATTTTCAATTGTATATCCAGAGTCCACAATTCGAGCCGCGGACAATTACATCGTTGGTACTTTGACACCCAGTTGATCCAGGATCGCGGTCAAGCCAGCACCATCAGTTGGCTCAACAGCCCATGAAGCGATCTTATCGTCTTTGATGGTGATCTTTGTTTTTTCCAACTTGGCGGAAAAGGTTTTGTCTGTAGCAGGGATAATTCCCATGTTCATATTCGTCAGATCGAATGAGCCGGTGTGGGTCCCACTCAATTGTGAGGTGGTCCTTACAAAATCCCCATCCGTGCCGATGACCTTGAAATGATAGTCCAGGTCCGGGAAGGCGGTCTTCAAGCTGGAACTCATTCCGAGCCAGGCGTCTCTGTTGATGGGTTCGGGGATGGGTCCGCTGAATGTAAAA
>DAINRK010000146.1:0-9285 GCA_036741855.1 Anaerolineales bacterium | reverse complement strand
GTCAGAGCGCGAAGGAGCCCGTCCGGACGTTTTCGATCGGATTTGAGGATGATACTTATGACGAGCTTCCCTATGCAGCGGCGGTAGCGAACCATTTTGGCACGAAACACCATTTCGAAGTTCTGAAATCAGATCATACAGATCTTACGGAACAGCTGGTCGCTCACTTCGACGAGCCGTTTGCTGATACTTCTGTCTTTCCTACTTTTCTTGTTTCAAAACTTGCCAGTCGCGAGGTAAAAGTTGTTTTATCGGGCGACGGCGGCGATGAGTTGTTTGCCGGTTATGACACATATCTGGCTGAGAAACTGGATCGATACTATGGGCGCCTGCCTCGATCATTGCGGCAGCAGGTTCTTCCGAAATTTGCCGGATGGCTTCCACTGCAGCCAGCCAAGAAGGGCTTAATTAACAAAGTCAAACGAATGGTAGAAGGTAGCGCATCCGATCCGTCACTTCAACACGTTCGTTGGATGATGTTCCTGAATTCTTCTGAAAAGAATTCATTATATCGGTCTGAGTTGCGGGCTACACACTACGATCATCACACAACTGATTTTTTCCATCGTTATTTTGAAAAAGCCAACTGCTTCGACCGCTTGGCACAACAGCAGTACGTGGATGTCAAAACGTATCTGGCAGATGACATTCTGACGAAGGTGGATCGGATGAGTATGGCGGTGTCGATTGAAGCCCGTGTGCCCCTGCTTGATTATCACATCGTTGAATTTGCGCTGAATCTGCCGGCCCATATGAAATTACACGGAGCGCGCACCAAATCTATTCTGCGTCAGGCAGTCAAAAACATGGTACCGCAGTTGGTACTGGAAAAGCCAAAAGAAGGTTTTAGCATCCCAATGAAAAATTGGCTTTGTACTTCTCTGAAACCTATGATGCTTGATTTGCTCTCGAAAGCCGCTCTCCAGAAACATGGTTACTTCGACCATCAAGTGGTGGAAGAATGGATTCAAGAACATCTTGATGGACGTTTCAATCATAGTCATCGGTTGTGGGCGTTGATGGTCTTCGAGATGTGGCATCACAATGAGCGGATAGCTGCGTAAAAATCATATTTATGAGCCAATTGGATTTACCGTCGCGGATTGCTGCCTACTGGGATGAACACATCCACGATCTAGCAATCACTTCATATCCCACGGGCACCCGAGAGTTTTTCCAGCAATTGGATAAATACCGTTATGACAAGCTCAATTACCTGCCGCGCTTAGTGGACTTTAGCTCCTATAAAGGAAAGAATTTGTTGGAAGTCGGCTGTGGCACCGGAATCGATCTGGCGCGATTTGCTCGTGAAGGAGCGAACGTTACAGGGATTGATCTATCAAAAACAGCGATTGATCTGGCGGGTAAGAATTTCATGCAAAGTGGACTAAACGCAGATTTGTTCGTCATGAATGGCGAGGGTATGCAGTTCGCGGACAACACATTTGATGTTGTATACGCACATGGCGTTTTGCAATACACAGCCGATTCCGCGAAAATGATTGTTGAAATTCATAGGGTCTTAAGGCCAGGCGGCGAAGCTATCATGATGGTCTATAACAGGCATTCCTGGCTCAATCTGATGAGAAACGTGACCAATGTACCGCTTGAGCATGAGGACGCTCCGGTGTTGAAGAAATATTCAGTCAGTGAATTGAAGCAACTGCTGCGGCCATTTCAGAATTATCAAATTATCCCTGAGCGCTTTCCGGTGAAGACCAAGTTGCATTCCGGTTGGAAAGCTCGCCTGTTTAACAATATTTTTGTCGGAGCATTCAATTTAATGCCCAGGCCATGGATCAGACCGTTCGGCTGGCATTTAATGGCATTTGCCGTAAAATAAATGAAGCGTAATCTTGAAAGACTGGCAGATCATAAATTTGATATCCTCGTGATAGGCGGAGGGATTCATGGAGCCATCACCGCCTGGGATGCAGCGCTCCGTGGCTTATCCGTTGGCTTGATTGAGCGCGGTGATTTTGGCAGCGGAACGTCGCAAAACAGCCTCAAGATTATTCACGGCGGTATGCGTTACCTTCAAGACGGGAACCTGTCAAGAATCCGTACTATGGCGCGCGAACGTACCACTTGGATGAAGATCGCTCCTCACCTCGTCCATCCTTTGACCTGCTTAATACCCACCACGCAGAAAATGTCGCATAGTCGGCTGGCGATGAGGTTTGCTCTTATGGCAAACGATATGCTAAGTTTTGATCGAAATCACCTCGTTGACCCAGAAAAAAATATCCTCGACGGAATGATCGTTTCACAACGAGAACTTTGCCGAATTTTGCCTGGGTATGATGTTTCCACTTCTACCGGAGGCGCGGTTTGGTACGACGCGCAGATTTACAATTCAGAGAGGTTGCTTTTGGAGTTCATAACTTCAGCAGTGGATACGGGGGCAGAAGTTGCAAATTATGTGGAAGCGATCAGCTTCTTACAGCGCGATAATCAAATCATTGGCGTTCAAGCCAAAGATTTGCAGACGGGACAAATTTTCGACATTCAGTCAAAGCTAGTGATTAACTGCGCCGGGGCTTGGATCGATTGCCTCCTTGAAAAAGCAGCCCTTCACTCCGAGCATGCCACATCCGTTGCGATGAACGTGATTGTGAACCAGGTTTGGTCGGGCGTGGCTGTCGGACTGACCAGCCAACCGGTAAACGGCAAACCTCCGCAAGTTCTCTTCATTGTGCCTTGGAGGAACAAATCCATGATTGGTACATGCCATATCCCATGGCAGGATGCCCCGCACACATTCAAACTGAACGAAGCCATGGTCCAGGAATTTCTTGATCAAATCAATAGCGCTCATCCACCACTCAGGCTTTCCCTGGAAGATGTCCAGCACGTCAGCTGGGGCTTCCTGCCAGTAAATAAGGCTGACGCAAACAAACAACCAGTCAGGCTAACGCGTGATGGTGTGGTGATTGACCATCAAAAAAAGCATGGAATATCTGGCCTAATCAGTATCCTTGGTGTGAAATACACCACAGCGCGTGCGGTCGCGGAACAGGCTGTGGATCTGGCGGTGAATCAACTTGGCATGAAAACAAAAAAATGTCAGACCCATATGACGCCAGTTAGAGGTGGGAAGATTGAGGATTTCAGAACCTTTCTTCGGAAAGCGCTACTCAAAGTCCCGCGAGTAATAAATGAACGATCTATTGAGCATTTGATGTATACATATGGTTCGGATTACCATAAGCTAGTGGAATGCATGCTGAGCCAGCCTGATTTGGCTCGCAGGGTTGACCCGCCGCTGCCTGTTACTGTAGCCGAGGTGGAACATGCCGTCCACAATGAAATGGTCTTGACTCTTGCTGATGTGATTAGACGCCGAACAGAATTGGGCTCTACGGGACTGCCGCCCACCGCGACACTCCAAAAATGTGCCAGCTTAATAGGCCGTGAGTTGCAATGGAGCCCCGAACATCAGCAACAGGAGATTAACTCGGTTATCCAAACCTATGCGTTCAAGCAAACGGGAACCATAGCGGCATAATTCATGATGTCTAATGACCTTCCGTGGCAGATCCAAATGTTTCGGCGGTCGATCAAGAAACCGCAAAAGCTAGCGGCGCTTTTGGAATTGCTTGGCGAAACGACAGATAAAAAATGTCTGCTCGTCACGTGCGGCGATAACAATGGGGCCCTCAACTGGTATTTCCGTAAGCACGGCGGTGAATGGACTTGGGCCGACGTCTCCGGTGAAAACAACGATCAGATTTCCAGGCTTCTAAGTGAACCTGTGTATGCATTCAAAGAAGATGACTTTCCAGTTCCGGGCGGGCATTTTGACTGTGTCGTCTCCATTGATGTGCTTGAACATCTGAGACAGGATCAGCCTTTTCTACGGGAATTAAGACGAGTGCTAAAGCCGGGTGGCAAAGCAGTGGTTACTGTCCCAAATGGGGATGAGAGACTTCTGGCGAATAAAATCAAGTGGCGATTTGGTATGACGCCTGAGGTATACGGTCATACCCGGGCGGGCTATACTGTTCCCGAATTGTCGGATGCTCTTCGGAAGTCCGGTCTCGAGCCGAAAGATACGGGTGGGTATTCACGCTTCATGACCGAGATGATCGAGTTGGCGATCAATTTTGGTTACGTGCGTGTGCTTGCAAAAAGGCATGGTGGAGCACAACCTGGTCACATTGCGCCTGTTTCTGCAGGTGAACTCAAGACGCATGGCCTGGCTTATAGAGTGTATTCACTCATCTTCCCAATTGCGCGGGCAATCAGCCTGCTAGACCTGTTACTTCCCGCGCGAACAAATAACGCGGTCATCGTGAGTGCGCGAAAAAAGGTTCAGACATGAAAGTCCTGATCACCGGCGCAGGCGGCTTCATCGGAAGCCACCTGGTGGATAGCCAGCTCGAACACGGAAATGACGTTCGTGCGGTCGACCTCCACCTCGACCTGTTGAGTCACCAGGCAGCGCATCCTCGTCTCCAAGTGATTCGCGGCGACATCACCGAAAAGGATATCCTCCACAAGCTCATGGAGAGTATAGATGTTGTCTATCATCTTGCGAGCGCGCATCTCGACGTGAGTCTCTCAGATGAACATTATCACCGTGTGAACGTGGGTGCGACTCTGTCACTGCTGGAAGCGGCCAAACGGGCAGGAGTAAATCGCTTCGTGCATTGTAGTAGTGTGGGTGTGATCGGCGACGTGCAACATCCTCCCGCAGACGAGACCACCGAATGTCATCCCGTTAACGTCTATGAGCGGACCAAGCTGGAAGGGGAGAAGACAGCACTAGATTTTGCCAGCCGGTCAGGCTTTCCAGTTGTCGTGGTTCGTCCCGCCTGGGTCTATGGACCGCGCTGTCCGCGCACGGCAAAATTGTTCCGCACAATTTCAAAAGGACACTTCCCGATCTTCGGTAGTGGCAGGAACATGCGTCATCCGGTGTACATCAGTGATATGATCCACGGTTTGGAGTTGTGTGCCGAAACTCCAGATATCGATGGAGAAATTTTCATCATTGCAGGCGAGTTCCCTGTAGAATGCCGAGAACTCATAAACGTGATTAGTCAGCAATTAAGCGTTCGAATGCAGAAAATACATTTGCCGATCTTCATCGGCCAGACGGCAGGTCTGGCGCTTGAACTGATGTTTAAACTCATTGGACGGCAGCCAACTTTTTCGCGCAGGAGTATGGATTTTTTCTTGAAGCATAACTCCTACACGATTGCCAAAGCTCAATCTAAATTGAGCTATCGCCCACAAGTGGATTTAGTTTTGGGTATAAAAAAGACGGTCACAAGTATGAATACAAGTCGAGCAGGCTAACAAAATATGGATGAAAAATTAGCGTTAACCGTAGGAGATGTTCACGACTATTGGAACACGCACACTCTTGGTTTGCAGTATGTAACCGATCGAAATGTACAGCCCGGTACCCCCGAATTCTTCGCACATATCCGTCCCTGGATGAACCCATACAAGTTCCCCTGGATTATGGAGCGCATCGACCGGGAAGCGAAGCTCCTGAACGGAAAGCATTTGCTCGAGATTGGCTGTGGGATGGGCTACGATAGCCTGGAATTCTTGAAGCGCGGGGTCCATGTCACTGCAACCGATCTAACTCCAAATGCTGTAGCGATCACTCGACAACATTTTGATCTCGAACGAGTTCAAGCTGAAGCCATTCAAACAGCCAATGCTCTCGACTTACCGTTTACGGATAATACTTTCGACGCAGTCTGGGCAAATGGTGTATTGCATGCAACAGGCGATACGCGTCGCGCCATTCAGGAAGCAAAGCGTGTCCTCAAGCCCGGCGGGCGCGCCATCATATCCCACTTTTACAGAAAGCCCTCCTGGATGTACCTGCTTCATCATCTTGGTCGGGAAAATATTGAATATAAAGAAGAAGACCCACCTGTCAATGAGTTCTATACAGAGGATGAAATCCTTGATTTCTTTCAGGGCTTTGAGATCGTGGAAGCAGTTCGTGAACACCATCGCCTTCTGCTTGTACGACGGAGTGGACTGAAAGCGAATTTATATACCTATGTATTAAAACCTATGTACAATCTTCTGCCCGAATCCGTGGCCAAGAAATTTGCATACAAGTTGTCTGTGACTGCGATCAAGCTCTAGGATTTCCATGTGTGGTATTTGCGGTAAGTACAGTCCATCTGGTGTCAAGCTAGAAGAATTAAACTCAATGCTCGGTACTATCGTGCATCGTGGACCCGATGATTCGGGTTGTTACGTGAATGCTAATATTGGACTTGGAAGTCGCCGGCTTAGTATTATTGATCTTGAAACGGGAAACCAGCCGATTGGCAATGAAGATCGAACCATATGGGTTGTCTACAATGGGGAGATCTACAATTATCAGACGCTCCGTCTGCAATTGGAGTCGAAAGGACATTTGTTCCACACCAATTCTGATACAGAGGTCATTATTCATCTTTATGAAGAGGTTGGTGAGCAATGTGTAGAGCAGTTGGGTGGCATGTTCGCTTTTGCGCTCTGGGACGAGCGCCAGCAAAAGCTTCTGCTGGCCCGAGACCGGCTGGGGCAGAAGCCGCTTTTCTATGCGCGCGACGGTTCGGATTTCCTCTTTGGCTCAGAGATCAAAGCGATCCTTGCACTTCATCATAAGAAGCCTGAATTAGATCCGCTGGCGATGCATGACTACCTGTCCCTGCGTTTTATCCCTCCGCCACATACAATCTTCAAACATATCCAAAAACTGCCACCCGCGCACACTCTGGTTTTTCAGAATGGACATATCAGACTTCGCCGCTACTGGCATTTGTCATTTCGCGAGAAACTGGCCCTTTCCGAATCCGAGATTCTCGAAGCACTCCGTGAATGGCTCAAGCGCACCGTGGAGTCGCACCTGATCAGTGATGTGCCGGTAGGAGCCTTTCTTAGCGGTGGTCTGGATTCCAGCCTAATTGTTGCCATTCTTAATGGTGATCTTGGGAAAAAAACGAAAACATTTTCAGTTGGTGTGCAGGAAAGTGACTTCGATGAGCTTCCCTTCGCACGCATGGTTGCGGAGCAATATGAAACGCAACACGTAGAAGAACGGGTTGCTGCAAATCTGATCCAATCCCTGCCGGATATGATCTGGCATCTCGATGAACCCTCCGATCCGATTGCTGCCTGCATGTTTCAAGCGGCGCGGCTTGCGTCGAGACATGTCAAGGTGGTGTTGGGTGGCGATGGCGGCGATGAGCTCTTTGCAGGCTTTGACCGATATGTCGGCGCGCGCTACATTGATTCGTACAGTCTCATGCCGCTCTCTCTACGGAGAGGGCTAATGGGACCGATGTTGGATCGTCTGCCTGATAGTTTCAGGTACAAAAGTTTGACTCAGAAACTTCGCTGGGTTCATTATTTGTCACTGCAGGCGACTGCCGCAGCACAATATGCGGAAGCAACCTGTTTCTTCCGTTTCACATATGAAGGAAAACGGGCGCTTTACTCTGAGCACCTCTGGAAGGAACTCGGCGAGAGAAATTCCACAGTCGCGATTACAGAGCCTTTTAACCATGCAGAAGCCGACGACTTGATGGATCGAATGTTGTACACCGATTTCGTCACCCGTTTACCTGAACACTCCCTGGTTTTGACCGACCGCATGAGCATGGCGCACGGACTGGAGGCACGCTCACCTTTCCTGGATCATGAATTGGTCGAGTTTCTCGCCAAAGTTCCAGCAAAGCTCAAAGTACAAAATAATCAGCCAAAATATCTCATGCGTAAACTCGCAGCCAATTATCTTCCTGCCCCAATCCTTCATCGCGAGAAACAAGGTTTTATGCTTCCCATTGCGTATTGGTTCCGAACGGATCTCTTCCCTGTCGTTAGCCAGACGCTTGAAAATTCACATTTTGTGAAGGCAGGCTGGTTTAAAAAAGAAAGCATTCAACGATTGCTGAATGAGCATCGCAACAATCGCTATGATCATCATGTCCGTTTGTGGATGTTGTTGAATCTTGAACTCTGGCAGCAGCTTTACATTGAGGGTGTGGGGCAGGGGGCCCTCACGGAAAAACTGCAGGAACTATGCCTTCCCCAATAGCACATCTAAGCGTTGGATACGCAATTTATCGATATTACAGACGCAAATATCCTGAGAGCTCGACTCGGATTTGGAAATTACCTTTGCAGTCAATCATGGTTGCAGGCTTATCCTTACTGCCCGACCTGGATGTGATTCCCGCGATCATTTTCAGGGACATGCAACGGTATCATAACAACTTCTCCCATAGTATCCTTTTCGCGATCCCGGTTTCGTTCGTGGTGGCAGGTGTTTTGCATCGCACCTCTCGCTCGGATTTCTGGTTATGGTTCTTAGTTTGTTCGATTTCATATGACCTTCATGTAGTCATGGATGCGTTAACAGATGGAAGGGGCGTGATGATGTTCTGGCCACTGACTGAGACTCGATTTGCGTCACCCATCAATGTTTTCATTGGGCTGCATTGGGGAGAGGGTTGGTTAAGTATCTGGCATCTATGGACAATTCTCACCGAATCACTTTTTGGATTGGTTGCCTTTCTTGCAATCCGTTATTTCGATAAGCGAAGAAATCACAACAACACTGTAATCTCATCATAAGCGTAGTGGAATTTCACAAATGATCGTCCTGGGCATAATTGACAGCAAACCTTCATCAGCAGCCGTTCTCAAGGATGGACAGATCCTTTCCGCGATTGCAGAAGAACGCCTCTGCCGCATGAAACTGGCAAGCGGCATGCCGCGCCAAGCCATCTACCAGGTCATGGCAGATTCGAGCATTGCAGCAAAGGATATAGATTTGGTGGCTGTCGCGCAGAAGGTCAGCGTTTTTGAACCCGAGCCGATTCCCTGGAACGGCTGGTTCGATAGTCAGCATGCAGGGAAGCCGCGCCCGTTCGAAAAAATCAGTGGGACACTTGCTCCAATTGCCGGATATATCCCGTTTGCCCAGAAAGCGCATCATCAACTCAAGGATATTCTTTCTCGCAAACGGCTCTCACAGATTCCTGAATTGTTAAAGACCGAATACGGGATTGCTGCACCGGTTAAATATTATGACCACCATTATTGCCATGCGACCAGTGCCTATTTCACAAGCAATTATGATCAGGCGCTAGTGGTCACGCTTGATGGTGGAGGGGACGGATTGTCAGGGAGCGTTTACCAGGGTGAAAATGGCAGGCTGAGCCGCCTTTCTGCGGTAGATAGTTTCAACTCTTTGGGGAATTTTTATTCCTATATCACACATCTGTGCGGGTTCAAAGCCGAAAGCCATGAGGGCAAGAT
>DAINRK010000145.1:0-9329 GCA_036741855.1 Anaerolineales bacterium | reverse complement strand
TCTTTTTCGTTTAAATCCTAAACCTTGAACCGCGAAGGCGACTACACTTACCTGATTTGCTAAGCAAATCACGGCCAGTGCCAGGGAGAAAACTATTTAAAAATCTTCGCGCTCTCACCTGCACTTGCGCTAGGTGCAACTGTCGCGTGCTTGGCGGTGCATCATGATTTCCGCAAAAAGAATTTTGTGATCTCTTCGGCAATCGCCGGGATGATCGCCAGACCAACCACCACAGTCCATTCACGCGTGCTGAGAGGGTGTGTGTTGAAAATCGGTTGGAGGAAGGGCAAATTCACAACCAGCAAAAGCAATGCGATTGAGAGTCCCACCGCATATTGCATGTAGCGATTCGAGAAAACCCCAATCTGAAAGATCGATGCGCGTTCCGAACGAACAGTATACGCACGAAAAAGTTCGGCAAGGGAGAGCGTGACAAACGCCATGGTTTCCGCGGTTTGCACATCAACATTGCGCCAATCGTGTTCCAAAAGATAAGTGATCGGGTTCCCGATAACTGAGGCGCCAGCCTCAAGATGCCATGACAGACCGAGAGCAAATGCGATCAAAACTGCGCCGGTTTGTGCGATGGTTTGCACGACCAAACCCACTGTCATGCTGCGATTGACAATGGGCTCCGATTTTGAGCGTGGCATCTGCTGCATGATGTCTGGGTCACCTTTTTCGACAGCAAGTGCGAGTGCAGGTGCACCATCTGTAATTAGGTTAAGCCAAAGCAATTGTATTGCGGTGAGCGGGGCGGGGAGTCCTGCAAGCGTGGCAAGAAAAATGATCATGATCTCTGCCAGGTTTGAGGAAAGCAAAAAGAACACGAACTTACGAATGTTCGAATAGATCACGCGTCCCTGTTCAACTGCAGAGACGATGCTTGCATAGTTGTCGTCTGTAAGAACCATATCTGCCGTTTCCTTGGCGACATCCGTCCCTGTGATACCCATGGCGATTCCAATATCCGCGCGCTTGATGGCCGGCGCGTCGTTGACGCCGTCACCTGTCATCGCTACGATCTCATCGTTCGCCTGAAGCGCGTCAACAATACGCATCTTGTGTTCGGGTGAAACACGGGCAAAGACGGCTGTATTTTCAATGACGTTCTTAAGCTCTTCATCATTAGTTGCATCGAGCTGCGCGCCTGTCATGACCCGCCTGCCCTGTTTCAGCATACCGATAGACTCTGCAATGGCGCGCGCCGTGTTGGGGTAATCTCCTGTAATCATGATGGTGCGAATGCCTGCGTCACGCGCATGTTCCAATGCGGGTTTTACCTCTGTGCGCGGAGGATCGATCATTCCCATCAATCCTACAAATACGAGCTCCTGTTCAAGTTCCTCTGTAACAATATTTTCGGGGTTATCGGGCACATCTTTTGTGACGCGGTAAGCGACGCCAAGCACGCGTAGTGCATCCTTCGTCATTGCATCATTCGCCGCAAGGAGGCGTTGGCGTCCGGCATCATCTAAAAGTCTGGGCTTGTCATCCATGGCCTGATATTGTGTACAAAGTTCAAGCACAACGTCCGGCGCGCCTTTTACGGCGATCACATCCCAGTTTTTAAGTTGTTCATCATCGAAAGGTGATGGATCCTGAGCGCGAGGCTCGCGGACGTCATGAATCGTGATCATGCGCTTGCGTTCAGAGTCGAACGGGACTTCGTTCTCACGCGGGTAGGCTTCTTTTATGTCCACATGGATCGCGCCTGCCTTCGCAGCGGCTACGACCAGTGCGCCTTCTGTTGGGTCGCCTACAATCCGATACGTTTTATTCTTTTCGCTCTCACCTGTGATTTCGATCTCTGCATCATTATTGAGCAAGCCAAGCCATAAAGCGGTCAATGCAGCAGGGTAATCTCTTACATCTATCTTCTTGCCATCGATAAGAAAATCGCCGTTGGGAATATAACCTGTTCCTGTAACTTTGATAAATTGTCCATCCACCCACATTCGTGTGACAGTCATTTCGTTTTGCGTCAGCGTGCCCGTTTTGTCAGAACAAATGACGGTGGCTGATCCAAGTGTCTCAACGGAGGACAGTTTTCGGATGAGCGCGTGACGTTTGATCATCTCGCGCATGCCCAGAGCGAGAGAGATCGTCACAACTGCAGGTAATCCCTCCGGCACTGCTGCAATCGCCAGGCTAATGGCAATGATGAAGACTTCTGTGATATCAGGCGCGTATTCCTGCACGTATCCAAGCGGACGGACGAAAAGCTCCTTGGTATCTGTGTAATTGATCAGCGCAACGATAAAAACAATGGCCACGAGAAATAGCGCGACAACGCTCAACGATTTGCCAAGTTGGTCGAGTCTGCGTTGCAGCGGAGTCTCTTCTGTTTCCACACTTTGGAGCATGGTGGCGATGAGGCCGAGTTGTGTGTACATCCCTGTGCTGGTCACCACACCGCGTCCCCGTCCGTAGGAGACGAGTGTTCCCATAAAAGCTGTATTCTTTCGGTCGCCAAGTGGCAGATTCTTATCCAGAACTGAGGCAGCATTCTTCTGAACAGGCAGGGACTCGCCCGTGAGCGACGCTTCCTCTATGCGTAAGTTAATGGCTTCCAGCAAACGAATATCCGCCGGGACGAAGTTACCTGCTTCGAGAAAGACGATATCCCCGGGTACCAACTCATAAGCCGGGATGGATTGTCTGCGTCCGTCACGTATCACCTGTGCATCCGGTGCAGCAAGTTTTTTGAGGGCAGCGAGTGCCTCCTCTGCGCGTCTCTCCTGGACAATCCCCAGAACTGCATTTAACACCACGATCGCCATGATCGCCGCGGCTTCCACGTAATCCCCAAGCAGCGCCGAGATTACGGACGCAACGATCAACAGGATCACAACAAAATTATTCAGTTGTTCCCACAACATTTGAAGGAAGGTGGGGCGTGGTGCTTCTGTTAATTGATTCGGACCATAATGCTCCAGTCGTCTTTTTGCTTCTGCCGAAGTTAACCCACTATCTTCCACCTTAAGATGATCAAGGACCTCTTCTGCCGTCAGTGCATGCCATTCCTGTTGCTTGCTGTTTTCACCTTCGTGAGGCATCGAATTGTCTCCTTAAAACAAAGTAGTGATGGCGTGCAGATGATCCGATAAAATTAAAACGAGACCATCACACCATGTGATGGTCTCGCCAAACGCTATAGAGCGCTTCGAATTGCCGATGGCTTTTATTCGCCATGTCCTGACGACAACCCGTTGGCGCACCCGCTGACGCGGGACGCCATGGCTACTCCCCAATCAATGTCAGTTTAATCGACTGGGAAGGGCATGTCAAGTCGAATACGCGGTTCACTTTGTTTCTGCAAGTTTTGCAGGCTTGAAGCCATTCATGATCCATTGAAACAATACCTTGAATGGCAGGAAGATCCAGTCGATCACTTTATTGATCATTCCCATCGCAATCGCAAACCACGAGAGGATAAACCCAAATTTTTGCAGGAAAGAACTATGAGCATAAAGGAGGGAGCCAAGAATGATCCCTACGGAAATTACAAAACGTGTGACGTCCGTGATTTCCACCTTCCATACCTGCTCGATGATCAATTGGAGCCCAATGTTCAGGACCAAAATATATGCAGCAGGTTTTAGGATCGGTTCACGCTGGATGGCGTAACTGAAAATGCCAGCTGCGAATCGCATAGTGAGGATGCCGATGGCCACACCGAGCATCACAACCCAGATCTCGTCAGACAGGGCAACGGCAGCAATGACGTTATCTATGCTAAAGACCAGATCCATCAATTCAACGGTGAGGACCACAGACCAGAAGGATGCTTTTTGCAAGTCTGCTCGTTTTTCCTGCTCAGTTTCTACTCCCGGAGTTGTATCCCCCAGCTCATTAAGTCCCAGACGAATCAGATACGCCGCGCCCACAAACCTGATCCATGGATTGTTGATGAGGAAACTTGTGATAAACAGCATGGCGCCGCGACCAACATACGCACCCAGCAGACCCACACGCAGCGCTGCCAGGCGTTGTTTGCCAAGCAGGCGATTGACTCGCCTACCAAATCCTTTAAGCGACGCGGGCCAGGGGATGGGTTCATCATCAGGGAGCCGGGATACCATTGCACCCAGCACTGCCGCATTATCAATGGATAAAATGCCCTCTAAAAAAATCAACTGCAAAACAATCAAAAGGACGGAGCCGTCAAAATTCATAATTGGTGTTTTTAGTAACCTTTCTCGTTATCATAATAACAGATGATAGTCACTGTTGTCATGACTATCATCTGACTCAATATGTTACACGATCCGGTAACGTTAACGTATTATTCAGGTGCGATTTTTGTGCCCGAGGGGAGTTCCGTATCTTTTGCAATGACCACGATCCCATCGCGCACCGAATAAAGTTCTTCGTCTCTATCTTCTGTATCACGCGGGAAGGGACGGATCACTACACCTTCACCGATGCGCACGTTCTTGTCTAGGATCGCAGATTCGATATGACAGTTTTTCCCGATCCCGATCGGCAGATTGCCTCGTGGCTTTTCCACATCATAATAATCGGATCCCATGAGAATACTATCCTTGATCACTGTGCCTTCCGCGATCTGGCTGCGGACCCCAACAATAGAATGCGTGATCTCGGCTTTGCGGATGCGGCAGCCTTCTGCGATCAGAACGTCTTTCAATTGACTATCTTCCACAATTGAGCCTGGGAGGAAGCGCGCATGCGTATAAATTGGAGCCTTTGCATCATAAAAATTGAATGGAGGGTTAGGATCAGTGAGTTTCAAATTGGTCTCATAGAAAGAGCGGATCGTTCCAATATCCTCCCAGTAGCCGTCGAAGTCAAAGCCATACACGTGATGAGATTTTATCGCTTCAGGAATAATGTCCCTGCCGAAATCGTCCAGCCCTGAATGAGTCCTAAGCAGATCAATCAGCACTTTTGTGTTGAACATATAAATCCCCATTGAGCCAAGAAATGGTCGTGCTTGATCATGCTCGCGGCTGACGAATTGCCTCTGGATTTCTGGATCTTTAGGCTTCTCAACGAAGGATGAGATCCGCCCATCTGCCTCGCGTTTCAGGATTCCGAAACGTGGCGCATCTTCCTTTGCGACGGGCTGAACTGCTACCGTTATATCTGCATTGTTCTCCCAGTGATAATCTGCCATGGCGGCATAGTCCATGCGGTAGAGATGATCTCCCGCGAGGATCAGCACATATTTTGCGGTCGTTGCCTGAATCTCAAATAATTGCTTTCGCACAGCATCCGCCGTGCCCTGATACCAGGTTTCAGTTTCGGGGGTCTGCTCCGCGGCAAGGATATCCACCCAGCCTCCATGGAACGCGTCGAAATTATAAGTTTGTGAAATGTGACGGTGAAGAGAAACAGAATTGAACTGGGTCAGGATCGCAACACGGTAAATCCCCGAATTGATACAGTTGCTGATGGGAATGTCAATGAGACGGTACTTTCCGGCAATTGGCACAGCAGGTTTCGAACGCATCGTGGTCAATGGATACAACCGTGCTCCTCGACCTCCACCCATGATCATACCGAGTACATCGTTCATTGATGGCATGGCAGCCTCCGCATTGGAATGATGTGATCGGTTCTATTATCTCTTAAAATCAGGAAAATAGAAAAGGCTTGAGATTACTATTAAACAAAACACCCTCCGTTTAGGAAGGACGTTTTGTTACGAAGTGCCCATAAGGGTATAATGCCGAAGGAGGGAATCGAACCCTCATTCCCGTAGGGAACACGATTTTGAGTCGTGCGCGTCTGCCTATTCCGCCACTTCGGCTAAATTTGCGCCCCAAAGTATACCACTCATAATATGAAGGTCAAGTAAAATTTCGTGGAGCGGGATGGTATCCCGCTTATGCCAGGCGGATTGTCCCCATCGGGGATGCTTCGCACAATCCACGCCACGTAAAGGATAAGATGAAACTCGGAATTATCGGATTACCTCAATCAGGAAAGACCACCATCTTCAATGCATTGACGCGCGGACATGCACCCACCACTGCTTCCGCAGGGCGCTTCGAGGTGCATACGGCTGTTGTGGATGTGCCGGACCCACGCGTCACCAAACTCTCTGAGATGTTCAAACCGAAGAAGACTATCTATGCCAAGGTGACCTATGCCGATATCGCGGGACTTGAAACGGGTTCCGCAAAAAGCGGCATCTCTGGTCAACTATTGAATCAACTAACTCAGATGGACGGTTTCATTCTGGTCGTGCGCGGCTTTGATGATGATAGTGTGGCGCACACTTTGGGAAGTATTGATGCCGCACGCGATGCAGATGTCATGCTTAGCGAACTATTGTTAAATGACTTGATCGCAGTCGAACGCAAATTGGAACGTCTCGCCGATGAACGCAAAAAGGGCGGTACAGATAAAGTTGATAATGAACGCCAGACCGCGCTCTTTCAACGCTTGAATGCTGCACTTTCTGAGAATACTGTGTTGCGGAAGGTGGAACTAACAGCAGAGGAGAGTAAACTCCTTGCCAGCTTTGGGCTGCTCACACGCAAACCCGTTTTGATCGTCTTCAATATGGGGGAAGGGCAGACTGCGCCGGAAAGGGAATTTGAAACCCCATCTGTGGCTTTACAGGGCAAGCTTGAAATGGAGATCGCACAACTCTCCGTTGAAGATGCCGAAGTGTTCATGCAGGAATATGGCATCGAAGAACTCAGCCTCAACAAAATGATCCGCCTGTCATATGATTTGCTGCAGGTGCAATCGTTCTTTACAGTAGGTGAAGATGAAGTGCGCGCCTGGGAGACAAAACGCGGCGCGACCGCGCAGGAATCTGCGGGTGAGATACATACTGATCTTCAACGCGGATTCGTTCGGGCGGAGGTGGTGGCTTATGACGAACTTATCAGCCTCGGGTCCATGAATGAAGCGAAGGCAAAGGGCAGGTTGAGGCTCGAAGGAAAAGAATACCTGGTTAAGGATGGCGATATCGTGCATATCCGATCCAGTCTATAAAAATACATCTCAAAATACATATTTTAGATCTACGAAAGAGTTGGAGTTTATGGTAAAAATCTTATATGTCATTGCGAGGGCGATAGCCCGAAGCAATCTCCAAGTCCGTAGGAGATTGCTTCGTCGGGATTTCGACGCTATCGCGTCTCAACCCTCCTCGAATGACATGAATCAAAGGAGAAAATATGGCTACAGTCAAAACTTATACAGTCAAAAAATGGAATCTGGATGTACTCTTCCCCGGCTTCGACAGTCCCGAATTGCAAGCCGCGTTCGATAATGTGGAGGAACAGGTTGCATCGTTCGAGGGTGTGCGCGGCAAATTGAATCCCGATATTGATACCGAGACATTTCTCGATGCGGTACGCGCCTCCGAAGCGACCTCGCGCATCGTGAACCGGATCTATGCCTTTGCCGGGCTTGCATTTGCAGAGGATACACAGAACCAGACCGCCCAGACATTGATCGCTCGCGTGCAGCAATTCGCGGCAGAGATGCAGAACCGCACATTATTCTTCAGCCTGTGGTGGAAGGAATTGGATGACAGCAACGCCGAACGCCTGATGTCTGCTTCAGGTGATTATCGTTATTATCTCGATGAGATTCGTCACTTCAAACCGCATACACTGACTGAGCCTGAGGAAAAGGTTATCAATATCAAGGATGTCACGGGAATGGGCGCGATGATTCCCTTGTATGATGCAATCACGAACCGTTATGTCTTCAAGCTGGAAGTAGACGGTGAAGTGAAAGAACTGACCCGCGCTCAATTACAGCCATATATCCAGGGACCAGACCCTGACATGCGCGCCAAGGCCTATCAGGAACTGTATCGTGTGTTTGGTGAGGATGGTCCGATTTTGGGACAGATGTATCAAACCCGCGCCCGCGACTGGCACAATGAAAATATATCGCTGCGAAAATTTAGCAGTCCACTTTCAGTGCGAAACCTTGCAAATGATGTCCCTGATGAAGCGGTGGATGCCCTGATGGAGGTAACGAAGAAAAATTCCAAAATCTTCCAGCGCTATTTCAAGATGAAAGCCAAGTTCATTGGATTAGATAAACTGCGCCGCTATGATATTTATGCGCCCGTCGCAAAATCGGACAAACAATTTGAGTTTGATGCCGCGGCCAACATGGTGTTTGAAGCGTTCAGCGCGTTCGACCCGAAGATCGGCGAATTGGCGCGCCGCGTGTTCGACCAGGATCGGCTGGACAGTGAAGTACGCAAGGGCAAGCAGGGCGGCGCCTTCTGTGCTTCGATCAACCCGGAGGATACGCCTTTCGTGTTGATGAATTACACCGGGCGCGCGCGTGATGTGGCGACTCTGGCTCATGAACTTGGGCATGCCATCCATGCGATGCTGGCGTCGCAACATACTGCATTCACGTTCCACTCGTCGCTGCCTTTAGCCGAAACTGCCTCGACCTTCGGGGAGATGATGCTCACCGAAAAACTGCTGGCTGAAGAGACGGATGAGGCTGTTCGCCGCGATATTCTCTTCAAGCAAATGGACGACGCCTTCGCGACCATTCTGCGCCAGATCTATTTTGCGATGTTCGAACGAGAAGCCCATGCACTCGTGATGAAGAACGCCTCTGTGGATGATTTGTCCGCGGCATACATGGAAAACCTGAAAGAACAATTTGGCGATTCGCTGGAGTTGAGCGATGAGTTCAAGTGGGAATGGGTATCCATTCCGCATATCTATCACACGCCGTTCTATGTGTACGCATATGCATTCGGCCAATTATTGGTGTTCTCGTTGTATCAGCAGTTCAAAGCAGAAGGTGAATCCTTCAAGCCGAAATATCTCAAGATATTATCTGCTGGCGGTTCCGAAGCCCCAGAAAAGATTTTGTCAGATGCAGGGATTGATATTCGCTCAGTCAAGTTCTGGCAGGGCGGATTCGATGTGTTGAGCAAGATGGTGGATGAGTTGGAGAAGTTGTAATACTTGATGTCATTGCGAGCCCGAGCGATAGCGAGTGGCGAAGCAATCTCCTCTTAACTTGGGGATTGCTTCGTCGGGCTATGCCCTCCTCGCAATGACATTCAAACGGAAACAGGTAAACAAGCTGCCACTTGTTTACCTGTTCTTATTTATGCAACATTTGTTGTGAGCACTGCTTCGGCTTCCTGTAGGCGGGATGAAAAATCGCCGATCATATCGACATAGGGATAATCGAATCGTTTGGCTTCCTGTCGAATGAACTCACTCCAAAACGGGACGTCATGAACGATCTGGAGTTTCATCTCCTCTGGCAGGCCTGCGTATCCACGCGAACGACCAGGGAATTGATCGAAATGCACGAGCGTCATCTCGGAACAGCCAACGAACACCGAGCGT
>DAINRK010000144.1:0-9478 GCA_036741855.1 Anaerolineales bacterium | reverse complement strand
CAATTAATAGTTATTTTTTCGAGCGACTACTTAAAGAAACTTTTTATGTTATATAATAATTTTATAACTACACATTAATTCCACATGATTATCTGACAAAGCCTGAAATCCCCATATTCTGAAAATATTCTAATTGACTAAGGTGAGAGCCGATTACCAAATACCTGCACGAGCGCCGCAATCAGAGGATCATCATGCTTGCGCAGGTTCTCGTCAAGTTCGATATGGATGAAAATTCCTCCACTTGCAACTGAAGCCTGGGCATTTTTCGTTCCGCATAAATCCTGCCAAACGTCTCCCGTACATAATCCAGCATTAATCCCTTGTGCTGAAAATGCACTTTCTAGTTTTTTGGCTACGGTGAATTCTTTTCCTTCCATTTTTTTTCCAAAACCAAATACGGCCTGAGGATAACCTTCATGTTTGTTGGTATGAAACCCGTGAATTTGCAAGATGATAAGGTCTCCTGTGGCGGGTTTTAATTCTTCCAATAGGGTAACATGAATTGAATGAAAAATACTCTCGGTTGTATGTGCCATATCTGCCGATCCATCAGAATTGGCATTTCGGTGCGCACCAGCGATCAATAGTGCGCTCGCATCCAGGGCTCGGTAAATGTCCAGTGCAACCGATGGAGTTCTCCTATCATACAGTGGATGAGGTGCTTCAATGATGATACTGCTCGTGGAATCCATACGAAATGCATATAGCCCCCATCCATTTTGAATTGGCTTTTGTTCCCGCAACAGATAGCTCACAGCATTATTGTCACCGCGGTCTGCATAATTGATCAGTGTGTAATTGTTCTCCACAGCAATTTGAGCAGCGCCTGCGGGGTCAGCCATGTTGAGTAAGGATATTAATTTGGCGAAATCCTTTTGTTCTTTTTCTGAGGGGACAACATACCCCTCGCTATCTGCGCGTGGCATGTCTTTTTCCAGGTGACCAATTTGATTCCGGAAGCTGCCCGCGATTTCCTCAATAACGTAGACTGAAGTGGGGGTAAGCGTGGGAGGAGGAATCGGAGTCAGTGTTTGTGTGGTTAGTGTCTGTATCGCAGTCAAATTCGGTTGAACTGTACAACTGGTAATGAACAGAGGAATTGCCAAATATACCGCGCCTAAAATAAATGAGATCCGCATGAATGCCTCGTGTCTGATTGTAAATAATTAGGATTCACATCATCACTTGCCACAACTATTGATTGGGTTGGGAATTGATCCTATACTTGGTTCAATATATTCAACTATGCATGCGGAAGAAATCAATGGCGTTAGATTGTTGGTATAAAAGTTTTTCTGAACTTAGCAGATCTGAACGCGAGGGTGTTTCCTATCGACGAGAGGTCGTCAATCGAGGGTCTAGATTTACCATCATTGCTCCTCATGGTGGAGGCATTGAACCGGGGACATCAGAAATTACGAAGGCAATCGCTGGTACTCAGTTTTCCTATTATACATTCGATGGGATTCAGCAAAAAGGAAATGAGCGGCTTCATATCACTAGTACTTTGTTCGATGAACCGAAATGCCTGCAAATGGTTCATGATTCTGAGATCGTAATTGCCATTCATGGATGTGAAGGGGTTGGGAATTTCACTTATATCGGTGGACTGCACAATGAGTTAAAGGCTCTTCTGACCACTGAACTGGCGAAAGCAGGGTTTGACGCTCGTTTGACTGAAACCAGTTATGCAGGGACGCAATTGCAAAACATATGTAATCGAGGTCGGTTGGGGCGCGGTGTGCAGATTGAAATCAGTGAGGGTTTACGCCGAATCATGTTCAAGACGTTTGATCGTAAGGGTCGAAAAATCACTACGGACGTTTTTCATAGTTTCGTTGGTGCTGTTCGTAGTGAACTAATATCCCACTAATAGTGGGGAGAGGTTGTTATGAAGGTTAATGACAATTTGAGAGAGCACGTTCAGGGTGTTGAGTTACTGGAAGGAATAGTAAACCACTGCTCCGCCCCTGGCAGAATTTCCTGGGTAAAAGTTAAATCACCTGAGCCATTAAGCAGTGCATAGTTATAGAGAGGGCTAAATTGTGCTCCGGGTCGAGCCCATTCAATGACGCGAATATTGTCGAAATCAGCAGTAACGGTTCCCTCAACGGGAGGAGTGAGTCGTAGAAATACTTGGACTGCAACAGCACCGGCAGGTACATTTGTATCAAAATGGAAAGATTGCCACCGGTCGAAGGATTCAACTACGATAGGTTTATCCGTCTGCAAAAAAGAAGGTCCAAGAGTGTCTGGATACCAGCTAATCTGTAGGAATGCGGTGGCCCCGTGACTGGCGCGTATCATGCCTATGACGCTTAGCTCTATCCCTGGGTCGACCCGGAGTCGATGAAGGTTGGTCGTCACAACAGCCTTGATATTACTACCGCCTCGTGTCAAGCGGATGCCGGTTTCGCCCTCATAAGCATAATCCTTCCCGATTTGAACATCGCCCGATATCAAGTCCCAAAGTGGAGCTACGCGTGAAGTGGCATCTATTTCATCGTTTTCAAATCCACCTATCCACAACAAGTCGCGGCCGAGCAATAATTTGCCTGTTCCCTTGAAATCGGAGATCCATTGCGATGGAGGGACAGGAATGATCTGACCTGAATCTGGGCTGCTATTCATCGTTTGGGTGTAAGTTTTCTGAATCGCATGCCCGTCGAAATCAACTTCCATTGCCCCACTTTCAACGATAAAAGGACCAGGTTCACGCCCAGCCGCGCCGCGCGCAACATAATCTGCTAATTCACCAGTCAAGCCATGGGGCAAATAACCATCGATGATTAATGGTTCAGCGTAAGCTCGAATGACTTTTCCTTCTCGCACGTAGACTGCAAGCATATAGGTTTCAAATGATGGCCATACAGTCTGATCAAATAGGAAGTTGCCGATCGTCCAAGCAATCAAGGATTGATCTCCCGCTGAAAACCCGCCAACGACGTGTGGATGATGATTGATAACCAGGGCCGCGCCTGCTTCTCTCGCCACCTGAGTGAGACGCCTGATTCTATCAGTTGGAGTGCGCTGATATTCCTTGCCTCCATGGATCATAAAGACCACCATATCCACCTGTGGTTTGACCTTAATGATCTCAGAATGTATGCGAGCGTCCGAGCAATAGGCCGCGCCGCCTTTCTTAAGTGCATCTAAAGCCACATACCTTACATCCGTTTTGGTGACAGATATGGAGGGGAGGCTGACGGTTGTGCAACCCATAAAAGCGATGGTCTGTCCCTTGGAGGAGATAATCGCTGGAGCCCAGGCATTGGCTTCATGAGTACCCGCGCCGAAATGCAGCATTCCGGCTTGATCGAGCGTAGAAAGCGAAGTGTTTAGTCCTTCTTCGAACATATCATAATTGTGATTATTCCCTATACTTAAGATATCTACCCCCGCTTGTTTGAGAGCCATTACACTATTAGGATGACTCGCGTAAACATACTCAGCGGTCGCATGAAATCTTAAGGGTCGTGGCTCTTTCAGTGGAAAATATGGCTGCTCGCTAAGCGTTGTTTCAAAATTCAACACAGTAAAATCAGCGTTTTCCAATAGCGGCTTCACCGGCTCCAACAATTTGAAATGTGACTCAACGTCTGGACTGGTGGATAATAAGCCATCTGATGTATTATCGTCTTCATTGGGGTCAAAAAAGCGGCGCCCGAACATAGTATCGCCTCCAAAGTGAATGACTATCGTCTTGCCATCATCAGGAGTCAAACGAAATAACACTGGGAGTCCGGGTGCACCCGCACGCGTTCGGGAAATATAACCGTCACTTTTCACTGTAATCCACTCAGGATTATTTTCACTTGGAAGATCAAACCAACCATCAGGATCGCTGGCTGTATTGCTGCCTTGAGATATTACGCTCGCGCCCCATATAGGATTCCCGTCCATGTCAACTACGCGTCCCGTAATGCTGAATTTTTCGGGAGTGGGAACAGGAGTAGGTATAAAAGTCGGTGTTGCTGTGGGGGCTGCAAACCCAGGCAGTTGAGAACAGCCTGAAAGAAATAAGACCAATATTAGGGCAAGCGAGAATACTGGACGCAACATTATATGAATTCCTAAATATTTATCTAAGGGGACGTAATCCACTGCTCTGCACCGGGCAGAATTTCCTGAGCGAAGGTAAGATCCCCTGAGCCGTTAAGAAGGGCAAAATTATACAGAGGGCTAAATTGAGCTCCGGGTTTGGCCCATTCAATGATACGAATGTTGTCGAAATCGGCTGTAACTGTTCCTTTATCAGGCGGTGTCAGCCTCAGATAGAGTCCTAAGGCCACCGCTCTAGGCGGTACTTGCACGTCAATGCGAAAGGGTTGCCAGGTACCATAGCCTTGAATATCAATTGGCTGGGTTGTTTTCACAAACGAGGGACCTACCGTTCCCTGATACCAGCTAAATTGGGCCAGGACAGCAACCCCCTGATTGATGCGAATCATTCCTGTAACACTAAGACTAGTGGTGGGAACAACAAAGATTCGATGAAGGTTGGTCGTTACGGCATCCTCGATCTTATTCGCGCCTCTTGTCAAGCGGATGCCTGTTTCGCCCTCGTAGGCGTACTCCTGTCCGATTTGGACGTCGCCCAGGCTCAAATCCCAAAGTGGTGCACCTCGCGAGGCGGAGTCAACTTCGTCATTTTCAAATCCGCCCACCCAGAGTTGATCACGGCCTAATAATAGCTTGCCCGTTCCTTTGAAATCAGAAATCCATTGGGCTTGGGGTATTTGGATAATTTCTCCAGACCTTGAGCTACTTTCCATTGTCTGAGTATAAGTATGATGAAGGGCGCGTCCATGCAGGTCAACTTCCATAGCTCCACTTTCCATGATAAATGGACCAGTCTCACGTCCGGCAGCGCCGCGAACGACATAATCTGCCAATTCCCGAGTCAGACCATGAGGCAGGAATCCATCAATCATCAATGGTTCAACATAAGCTCTGATGATTTTTCCTTCCTGTAGATACACTGCCAACATATAGGACTCAAATGACGGCCACACCGTCTGATCTGACAAAAAGCTGCCCATTGTCCAAGCCACGAGTGACTGATTGTCCAGGGAAAGCCCACCCACGACATGTGGTTGATGGTTGATGACTAATGTTGCGCCAGCCTGCCTCGCAATTTCTGTGAGGTAAGTGATTTTGCTGGTCGGATTGCGATCATATTCCTTGCCTCCATGGATCATCACAACGACAGCATCAGCACGCTGCTTCGCATCTATGACTGCGGAACGTAAAGCTGCTTCCGTGCAGTAAGCCGCACCACCCTTCTTTAGCACATCCGAGGCCACAAAGGGCACATCATTAGGTGTCGACGTATTAAGAGGTATTCTCAGGGTTGTGCATCCCAAAAAAGCGACGGTCTGTCTTTTTGATGTGATAATCACTGGCGCCCATGCATTCGCTTCGTTAGCTCCTGCGCCGAAATGGAGTACGCCCGCCTGATCGAGCGTGGAAAGTGACGTGCTTAATCCGACCTCCAACATATCGTAACTATGATTATTTCCTATGTCAACGATATCCACACCGGATTGCTTAAGTGCTCTCACGGCATTCGGGTTGCTGGCATAAACATAATTTGCAGTGGCGTGAAATGCCGTGGGTCTCGTATCTCTCTGGCGGAAGTACGGCTGGTGACTGAAGGTGGTTTCCAAATTCAGTACGGTAAAATCAGCGTTCTCTAAAAGTGGCGTAATCGGTGCTAATAGTCGCAAATGATCTTCAACAGTAGGATCAAGAGGCAACAGGCCATCGGCTGTGTAATCATCTTCATTTGGGTCAAAGAAGCGACGTCCAAACATGGTGTCACCTGCAAATTGAATCACCATTGTCTTGCCATCGTCAGGTGTGAGACGAAAAAGGACTGGAATACCAGGAGCAGCCGCGCGCGTCCGTGAAATGAAGCCGGTACGGGTAACTTTGATCCATTGTGGGAGTCCTTGGGAAGGGAAGCGAAACCCACCGTCTGATTCGCTTATCGTCGTATTGTTCATCGATTCCACATTCGCCCCCTGGATAGGAATCCCATTTTCATCAACTATGCGTCCGACAAAATCATCGTTCGCTTGTTGACCGGGCCGTGTATCAGGGCGAGGTGTCACAGTCGAAAATGACTGAACTATAGAGCCAGGCGTCGCGCTTTCGGATTGGGGCCATGCAGACGACCGCAAACAGCCAGATAATAAAATGGCTATCGTCACGAAAAGAGAAATACGCGAACGATTCATAAGAAAAACGTTATGTGGTGAGAAACAGCCATTCCAGGTGAGTCTGGCTTAACACCAGCATCATGCCCTGCATTATTAGCCACACCCCGGCTGTAGCCAATGATGTAGTAATGATGGTCGGATATGTTCCCTCGCGTGCAAAGTCATTCGCGATCAGTGAAGCAATAGTTGGCATGATAATTACGAAACCGGACCAGGGAATAAACAAACCATGTGTGATATTGATAACAATGATTTCCAAAAGCCATGAAATCACTACGCCAGCTAGAATCATCATGCCCAATTTTGTTCTCCCAAATGCCAGTACCAGCCGCGAAGTCAGAAATTGTACAAACAGGAAAGTTAAAATGCTGGCCACAATTACGAATAATAGATCTAATGGACGCAATGCAAATAACGCTAAGTATGCAGCCGTCACAAATCCGCCGGATCGTGCTTTGAATTTTGAGTACGCTAAAAGATCCAGAAATACACTGACAATGATTCCGAATGGCAGTAGTTGTATGGGGTAGGCGTACATGTATGGTTGAGTGCGAAGCAATGGGGATGATGAACTCAGGAAAAGATTTGGTAGCAACTCTTCAATCGCTGAAAGAGGGAAAATAATTAGAGACACAATAAGGACACCCAGCAGGATTGAGCCGATGGTGTTTTTTGGTCCCTGACGGCCCATATCGTGCGAAATAACTCCTGGCAAAACAAAACCGATGCCATAAAGAATGGCAAGGTCAATGTTAATCAAGCTAAATAGTCGGATGACCATGAGCCACATTACCTGAAAAATCAATCCGACTAGAATTTCAACTTCGAATAATTTCCGCCCATTGAGCATATAACGTTTTTGAAGGACCTTATACACAATCTGGTAGGTGAGGTAAGAGATTGTAAGTGTAACAAAAATATGGAGGGGTTGGCCGACAAAAAGTGCCAGATACCCACACACAATGACACCACCAAGAGTCAACCCTGTCCGTTTGTAGATAATTGTAGAAACGACAATCCCAAGGATAATAGTAAGCCTTGCCAGTTCGTTGCTAACATAATATTCGTACATACACTTAATCCCGTTCGGCCAAATGCCCAATCATTCTTTCCTTGACCGATTCCATGCGCGGACGATAATATTTCCACGCTTCACCTTCATGTACATGAACTGGTGAATCTGGACGATGATGGAAGTATTCAAGGAGTAGTTCAGCCTGAGGTGTGTGAATGTTAACTAAACCGATCAATACGCCTTGCTCGCCTTCGATCAATGTGGCGATCTTGTCGAAGATCTGCTCAAGCGTGGGGTTTACACTGAAGCCCATATTGATAATTCTCTCACGTGGAACTCCTAACCTAAGCATCTCATCTGTTACTTGTGACTCATACGCACCAAAAGTGATCCAATAATCAAAGTTCAGATCCTTGGCAGCAATGTTCGCAAACCGCATGGCACGGTCAGCTCGATCGTAGCGGTTGTTGAGAATACCGATCCGGGTAGCATTTTCACGATAATAAGGTTTCAGAGCATCCACGCTTATGATGGTGCTCTCACGATCATTGACTGCAAACAATGGAATCCAGACGATTTCTTTCTCTTTCCACGTGGTTCGCTGGATATTAACCACGCCGACATCTGGCCGCGCGTTCCACATGCCGCGCATTGCAGTTGAGCGTGGAATCCCCAGTATCTCCGCCACTGCCAGCCCAATGGAAATGTTCTCACGAAACGAAAGATAGTTGAAGCCCGCCAGGTCCTTTTCTGTTACGGATGATGGGTCTGCATACACCATACGACTTCCGCGCTCCGCTGCATTTTTGGTCAATCGTTCCCGTAGGTGGAGGCGATCTTCAGCTGTAATCAAAACACCATCATTGGGAATGATCAGAGACATGGTATCAGCGATCTCCTCCAACGATTCCCCCATTACATCCTGATGGTCCTCTCGCACATTGGTAATTACATTGATATTGCCCTTTACTAACAATTCCTGTGAAGCGGTTTGATTTGCCGGGAAAAGCGCCATGGTCTCAAAAACAATTGCTTCTGTATCTTTTTTCAAGTATCGTTTTGCGATGTTAAATAATTCCATGATGGTGGCAGAACTTCGCCGGTGAATTGGGATTTCGTCGCCATCGGGCAGAAGGACCATGGCTGCACTGCCTGTGGTTTTGGCGAGCGTCTGTATCCCGGCCTCGCGCAAAACTCCTGCAATAAGACGAGTGACTGTAGATTTGCCCCGAATCCCATTTACATAAATGCGGATCTTGAGTTTATCGAGCTGCTTCTCATAGTTCTCTCGTTCTATCCACCAGGATATGATTACGCCGAGAAGCGTCAGACCTAGCACAATAATGCCATACATCAAGAACTCGCTTTCTCGAATAATGGAGTTGACGACGGAGTTTCGCCCACTGTAACCCACTCAATAAATATATTCTGAAAAAGTTCGTCGGAATTTATTTCCCAGCTCTGTTCCAGGGACCTTTCAGCTGCTTCCATTAAATTTATCTTTGTCTTGCTGATCCCCAAAAAGGCCCCGAACCCAAACCGAAGTTGAACATGCTTCTGGATATTCATCGAAGCGCCAGAACGGCTGACAAATTGTGTTTCTATCATTCGGTTAAATATATTATTTACCACTGTATTGGCACCATTTGTATCCGTTTCAGGCAGAATGACAGCGATCTTCTGGTCACCTGCGAGAAAAGGAATATCAGTGTCACGTGTCGTATCCTTAATAGCAGTAGCAATTGAACGCATTATTTCGTACATATTAATTGACGTCCAATCTGCCCCCGATTGAGGTCGCACCATGATCAAAACCAGAGCGAATGGACGTCGATATCGAACGGAACGCTCTTCTTCTTCGCTCAAGCGCAGCAGCCCTATGGATGGTTTGATCAGCCCTACGGATTTATCCTCAAGGTCCAGTTGTTTTAATTGATTCTGATTTTTTCTATATATATTTAGAATGGATTGCAAACGATTATGATAAATTCCACTAAAGATAAATGTCAGGCCCACTAGGATCAATTCCAACAAGGCATCCAAAAGCCTGACTTGCTCCCAAACACCGAGAAGCCGTTTGATGGCAATCCAGAGGAAAATCATAAATAGGCCAACGAGTACGCCTCTAACCAAACCCAGAGCCAACATGATTCCAACGCCTAAAAATAATAAGAATATGAAAACTGGAAGGCTGCGAGCAGAGTTATTATAGATAATCACCAAAGCGGATGCCAAT
>DAINRK010000143.1:0-9488 GCA_036741855.1 Anaerolineales bacterium | reverse complement strand
GATTTTGGATAACTTGACGCGGGAAGAAATCCGCTTCGCGCGGACCGTTGAAACCGGTACCGCTCATTTGCAGAATCTACTCGATCGATTGCGCGACACCGAAAGCTTTGCGCTCAATGGTGTAGCCAAGTTGGGTGTTCTGGATGGTCATCGCGCTTTTGACTTGTATGCAACCTATGGCCTGCCCTTCGAAATTTCGCGCGACATCGCGCGTGAACAGGGACTGGACGTAGATGAAGAAGGTTTTCGCGCCGCGATGGATGAGCATCGCCTGGCCTCCGGTGGTGGCAAAGCCATGGGTAAATCAGGCGGTGAAGATGCAGAATTCTTTGCAGGCATTTTGAAAGATTTGCAAAAGAATGAGAAACTTGGTGAGCATGGCGTTGAATATGACCCATATACCAGCCCGCGCGTGGAAGGCGAACTATTGGCTCTAATTGCCGAAGGTGGCAAGCCAGTTCAATCGGCGTCCTTTGGTGAACACGTCCAGGTGATATTGCCGAAGACGGGATTTTATGTTGAATCCGGTGGGCAAGTTGATGATACAGGATACATCCGATCTTCCGGTGGTTCAACGGCTGAAAGAACATGGGAAATTGAAATTACTGGCATGCGTCGCGCCTCTGCGGGCGTGATTATTCACATTGGCGAAGTGATCTCTGGTCAGCCGCAAGCTGGCGACAAAGCCATCGCGGAAGTGGATATGCCTCGCCGTCACGATATCATGCGTAATCACACTGCGACTCATCTCCTCCATGCCGCGCTGCATCAAGTATTAGGCGAACACGCACGCCAGGCGGGCTCGCTTGTAGCGCCGGACCGCCTGCGCTTTGACTTCAACCACCCCGAAGCCATGACTCCTGAACAGCTGGAGCGCGTGGAACGAATTGTCAACGATGCTATCGCTGCAGATATGGAAGTCCTGCCCAAGCTCAAATCTCGCGAGGATGCGATTGCAGAAGGCGCGATGGCTCTCTTCGGTGAGAAGTACGGTGAGACTGTCCGTACAATAACCATCATGCCATCTAGCTTCGATATGAGTGTGGAGGAAACCAATGTGCATCCCAGCGCGGTTGTGCAACATGAACATAAATATTCCTACGAGTTGTGCGGCGGCACGCACCTTGACCGCACATCTGATGTTGGCGCGTTCCTGATTGTTAGTGAGGGCTCTGCAGCGGCAGGCGTGCGTCGCATTGAAGCCGTTACAGGTCGTGGCGCCTATGATCTTATTGCGCGCCGATTCAAAGCGTTGAAGCAGACGGCCTCGACGTTGAAAACCTCTGTCGATGAAGTTCCCCGAAAAGTGGAAGCTTTGCAAGATGAAATTGCGGACTTGAGGAAGCAGTTAGGTACAATGAGGAACGAGATTGCTCAATCAAGGTTTAGCGGCCAATTGGACCAAATTCAAAAAGTAGGTGATGTACACGTATTGGCTATGGAAGTTCCAAATGCTGACGCAAATACATTGCGTTCTCTGGCGGACAAGTTCCGCGAAAAACATCCTAAGGAAAGCATTGCGGTTTTAGCGTCAGGATCAACCGTCATCTCGGCGGTGACAAACGACATTGTCGCACGTGGCATCAACGCTGGTGATCTGATTACCGCTATCGGCGGTCGAGGAGGTGGACGTCCAAACATGGCGCAAGGCAGCCTACCTGACGCGGCGATGGTGAACGATGCGATGAGCAAGGTCGCGAAAGCCGTTGAAGAGAAATTGAAATAAAGAACAGACCTCCGAATTTCGGAGGTCTGTTGCTGAAGCCTATGTTTAATAAATTTTTGCCTGCTATTGATCATGTTCGTTACAGGAGATGAATGGACGCTAATATATCGGTCATCTCAAATGTGGATGTATGATCGTTTTAATTGTTAAGTAGAGATTAATTAAGCTGGTACATAAATCCCTCTTCAAACGAATAAACAATGTATTATGATTACCGGCAGAAAAGGAGCTAGAACATGTCTCGAATAAACAAACTTATGTCAATAACAATACTTGTTTTGTTCATCCTCGCCTGCAACTTTGTCACCCAGCCTATTAAGGATGTCCAGAATGTTGCTGGAACTGCACAGTCAATTGCCTCAGCCTTGCCTATTGAAACGATTCAGGCGTTGGCGAGTCAGGTAGCAAGCCAGGTCCCAGCGGGGACGTTGGAGGCACTACCTTCTCTCGTGCCCAGCCTCGAAGCGCTCGCCACGAATTTTGGAAATATGTTCAATCCTCAGGGAACTCCTGTTGAGTCCTGGAACGATATTCCCATCATACCCGAGGCGACTGCAGGACAGGAATTTGATTCAAAGACCTATAGTTTCAAGACTGATGCTACCGTACAGGAAGTACAGAATTACTATAATGAGCAGTTGCCTGGACTCGGCTGGAGCCAGACCTTCAATGCACCCGCAGATGCCAATGGAGCGATCATGGTGTTTTCCAAAGGCAGTAATGTATTGACGCTAACAATCGCTACAGCAGAAGGGTCAACAGTCGCCATTCTGACGCTTGTGTAGCTCAATAGTCTGCAGAACTTCAAAAAGGGACAGCCCAGGCCGTCCCTTTTTGGTTTGCCTAGTGCGAGAAACCAATTGAGGTGGTCCCTGTCACTTATCTCAATTGAATCTTTAATTCATGGATTTGCCGGTCCGCTTTAATCAGTGTTGAACCGTTGAAAATTTCGAAATTTGTATTCTCTATGTTTCTAACATTCGTTATACCCATCAGCAATACATTCCATGATTTGGATAATCCCTGACGTTGAATGTAGATCAAATCCTCCTCACGCAAAATGGTGAACGTTGTTTCGATGTTTCCATTCAGTGTGGGGATTTCTATCTGAGTCTGCTTTTCAACTTCCAGTTGAAACACTTGGAGAGTTACATTATCGCTATAGTCATAATCAGGCACATCTGTTCGACTCCCGATCGGGATCACAGTATTAGGTCGCACCAGCAATGGGAGACTCATAAAATCATACGTTTCTCGTACCCAGCGCGGACCTTCTACGAGCTCTCCATTCAGCAAATTCGTCCAGCGCCCGTACGGAACATAGTAACTGACAGTTCCATCGTGGCTAAAAATCGGCGCGACGAGAAGTGAATCACCTAACATATATTGCAGATCCAGATAAGTACATGCAGGGTCATCCGGAAATTCAAGCATCATGGCGCGCAGCAGGGGAGTGCCCATTTCGCGCGCCTGAATTGCTGTGCGATAAAGATAAGGCATCAGACTACATTTGAGCTTGGTGAATTTGGATAAAACATGCACTGCCTCTTCATCGTAATTCCACGGGACGCGATAGGATGAGCTTCCATGCAGGCGACTGTGCGACGACAGCAGACCAAATGCCGCCCAGCGCTTATATACATCTGCACTTGCAGTTTGCTCAAAGCCTCCGATATCATGACTCCAAAAACCAAATCCTGATAATCCCAGTGATAGTCCACCGCGCAGACTCTCTGCCATGGATTCAAATGTTGCCGTGCAATCTCCACCCCAATGGACGGGGAATTGCTGTCCACCTGTGGTCGCAGAGCGTGCAAAGACAAGTGCGTCTCCCTCACCGCGCTCTTCACGAAGTAACTCGAATACGGTTTTGTTATATAGATAGGTATAGTAATTATGCATCCTGAACGGATCGGAGCCATCGTGATATATCACATCGGTGGGAATGCGTTCGCCAAAGTCGGTCTTGAAAGTATCCACACCCATTTTGAGTAACGCACGTAGTTTTTCGGTGAACCACTTACAGGCGGTACGATTCGTAAAGTCTACAATTCCCATTCCGGCCTGCCACATGTCGGTTTGCCAGACGTCACCGTTTGGTTTTCTCAATAAATAGCCATTTTCCGTCGCTTCATCGAATAGTTGCGAGCGCTGCGCAATGTAGGGATTGATCCAAACGCAAATGTGAAGGCCGCGACTCTTCAATCGTTCTAGCATTCCCGCCGGGTCCGGGAAGAAGCGTGAGTCCCATTGAAGATCTGTCCAACTAAATTCCTTCATCCAAAAACAATCGAAATGAAACACATGTAATGGAATGTCGCGCGCCGCCATCTCGTCGATAAAACTTGTGACAGTCTCCTCATCATAATTTGTTGTAAATGATGTGGAGAGCCATAATCCAAATGACCACGCGGGCGGAAGCGCCGGACGACCCGTCAGGTGGGTGTAACGTTCAAGGGTTTCCTTTGGTGTTGGTCCATAGATGATGAAATACTCCAACGACTCCCCAGGGACGCTGAACTGGACTCGTTCCACTTTTTCAGATGCCACTTCAAAGGATACCTGTTCAGAGTGATTGACAAAGACTCCATAGCCGCGATTGGTCAAATAAAACGGAATATTCTTATAAGATTGCTCACTGCTGGTGCCTCCATCTTGATTCCACATGTCAATGACTTGACCGTTCTTGACAAACGCAGTAAAGCGTTCGCCGAGACCATAAACACATTCTCCAACCCCGAGATTCAATTGCTCGTGGATATGACGCCCATCAGGAGTATCCACAAATCCCATCCCGCGCCAGCCACTGGAAGTGACGACCTTTTCTCCGCTAACATATTCCACGAGCCAATCCTCGCCTTTGGTTACCCTGACACTCAAATCTCCGCTGGTCAGTGTGGCAAACTGTTCTGTGTCTGTGATGTAAACCTGAAGAATTGGGTCTTCATATATAGTAAATTCTGGCTTATGTAGTTGTGTCCCTTTGTGATGCATCATCTGCACGCGAATGATATTTTCCATTGGAGAGGAAAAGCGTACCGTAATGATAGGCAGATTGATTGTGTCCCCGCGCCCTGATAGCTTCTTTGTCGGCGCGTAGACCGTCATTGCATTCGATTCGATCTCTACTTCCTGCACCTGTGCCGCGTAATGTGGGATCATACCCGGGCGCATCTGCCAGTATCCGTCGGTGAATTTCATAATTGCAACCTTTCCTGTTTTTGTGATACGGCGTTGGGGAACTTTTATTGCATGCCTTCGTCAACACATCAGACGAGATCAGATTCTACATTTGTTCAAACGGAAAGGAGGGCCCATGACTTAATATCAACTTTCTGCGGGCAACAGGAACGCCGACCTGTTGTTCGCTTCTTCGCGTTTCATCCAATTAACTGAATAGGAGAATCGATATGATCACCAAACGACATGCCCTGATATCGGGCATCCTCTTGATATTGCTGCTCACTTCTGCTTGTGGTGGCGCGGCAACCGAAGCGCCAGCCCGAACGGAGGCTCCTTCAAATGATTACTTACCTATTGAGCCAGCAGCTACTGAAGCACCTGCTGCCACGGAGCCACCAGCTTATGGTCCCGCGGTTGAAGCGCCGCCATTCAGTCCGAATTCCACGTCTCCAAATTCTAGCATGCCTCAATCTACGAGAGAGCCGTATGATATGTTCTTCCAAGACTATGGAGTCAATCCATCCATCCATACTGACGAGGACCATCTTTCCACGTTCGCTCTGGATGTGGATACAGGTTCATACACAATCATGCGCAACTACCTCACCGAAGGCAATCTGCCTCCACCTGAATCAGTGCGTGTTGAAGAATACATCAATTTCTTTGACCAGGGTTATCCTAACCCGCCGGCGCATCAAGCATTCGGAATCAACATTGATGGCGCACCTTCACCATTTACTCAAAGCGAGCGCTATCAGATGTTGCGCGTGGGAATCCAGGGATATCAGGTTCCTGATTACGAGCGCCAGAATGCTTCGCTCACGTTTGTTATTGACATCTCCGGCTCTATGGATATGGACAACCGGCTTGGCCTGGTCAAGCGCTCATTGGAACTGCTTGTCGAACAGCTGCGACCGGAAGATACAGTTGGAATCGTTGTTTACGGATCAGATGCCCGCGTCCTGCTGAATCCGGTTTCTGGTTCCGATAAAGGAGCGATTCTTTCAGCGATTTACAGTCTATATCCCGAAGGCGCCACAAACGCTGAAGCAGGAATTCAGCTGGGTTACCAGATGGCAATGGGCGCGTTCAATCCGAATGGCATCAACCGTATCATCCTGTGTTCAGATGGTGTGGCCAATGTCGGTGTGACAGGACCCGATGCAATCCTTGAAGAAGTTCAACATTACGTCGAAGAGGGCGTCACGCTCACGACGATCGGCTTCGGCATGGATAATTACAATGATGTGCTTATGGAGCAACTGGCAGATAACGGGAATGGCTTTTATGCTTACGTGGATGACATGCGCGAAGCCAGAAGCCTTTTCATCGATAATCTCACAGGCACATTACAGACGATCGCCTTGGATGCAAAAGTGCAGGTAGATTTCAATCCCCAGGTGGTTTCACGCTATCGGCTGGTCGGTTTCGAGAATCGGGCTGTGGCTGATCATGATTTTCGAAATAATAGTGTGGATGCCGGTGAAATTGGCGCGGGACATTCCGTGACTGCGTTGTATGAAGTCAAGCTGTACCCTGAAGCTTACGGAAATATAGCTACTGTCTTCATGCGCTGGCAGGACCCAGACACCCAGCAGATTGTGGAAATCTCGAAGGATTTCGATGCTGGTGAATTGGAATGGGATTTTTATTACGCTGATCCTTACTTCCAAAGATCAGTTATCGTTGCCGAGTTTGCTGAGATTCTGAAAAAGAGTTACTGGGCGGAGGAAAGCTCGCTTTCAGATGTTTATCATGAAGCCACGCGCGTAAGCGAATTGCTTCCGAGAGATGATGTAACGAATGAGTTCCTCGAGTTAATTCGAAGAGCGAGTCATTTGACTGATTAAAAAAAGCCTCCTTCGTCAAACAAGTAGCCACCGAGTTCATAGTTTACCCGAGATCTTTCACACGGTATCTGTGAACTCTGTGGCAAACCTTATTGTGGCTAAATTTGTTCTTGTTCGTAAACCATTCTTCCATCGACCATCGTCATCACCACATTTGCAGTCATGATATCTTCTGGCTTGAGGGTGAACAAATCGTGAGAGAACAGAGTCAAATCTGCAAGGTAGCCCTCCTTGATCTGACCCTTTTCATTTTCCTTGAATTCGACGTACGCCGCGTCGCGTGTGTAACCAAGGATGCACTCTTCGAGCGTAAGGCGATGGTCAGTGTCATTCGGCGACCACTTTTCACGATTGAGCGCGGCGAAGATATTGAACAGCGGGTCGAACGGCATAACCGTCCAATCGCTTCCAAAACAAAGCATGGCTCCCGCGTTTTTTAATTCCCGCCAGGGAAACGAATAAGGAAATCTTTTTTCACCTGTCCGTGCGCGCCAGGGATCCGAATCGTCGAGATAAACAGATGCGTGACTTGTCTGCATGGAAGCAATCACACCCAACTCCTTAAAGCGCGGCATATCCTCAGGTTGGCAGACCTCGATATGTTCGATGCGATGACGGCTGTCACGTTTGCCATTCATTTTTTGGATTTCTTCATAGCCGTCCAATGCTTGCCGTACCGCGCCATCGCCGATGCAGTGGACAGCAATCTGAAACCCCATTTTGTCGCAAAGACGCGCCATGCGGACGAAATGTTCGAGCGAGAAGATAGGCGCGACTATACCGATGTCGGGGTTATCCGCGTACGGGTGAAGGTTGAAGGCGGTATACGATTCCCAGACGCCATCCATGAAAAACTTTGCCGCGCCGCCACGCACATAATCCATTTGGACTTTTGCCATCTGCTCCGCTTCTTTCAAATCCTCTTCCTTTGCCTCAGGCTTGACCCAATATGGAACATAAACGCGCATGTTCATTTCTCCCGTATCTTCGAGCGCCGCATAAGCCATCAGTTCCTCCATGTCACCGTTCATGTTGTGGACGCTGGTGATACCGGTTTTATTAAACTCTTTGATAGCAAGTATCAATAGCTCGCGCTTGCGGTTTGAATCTGGTTTGGGAATAAGGTCGAACACGGCATCCTTTGCATCTTCCTCGCGGAGTTCACCGATCGCCAATCCTGTTTCGTCGCGAACGATGATTCCATTCGCCATCTCGCGCCCATCATCCTGCAAAATGCCTGCCATCTCGAGCGCTTTTGTGTTTGCCCAGGCAGTGTGACCGTCGAACGCGCCAATGTATACAGGACGGTCTGAGAGAATTTCGTCCAATTCCTGTCTCGTGGAAACAATGTTGTAGCGAATGCCGCGCCCGGCGATCCATTCATCGGTTTTGTTGTTTTTTGCAAAATCCAGCAAAATCCGTTTTAGTTCGTCTTTATTTCGTACCCCTCGAAGTTCCGCATGACCCATCCATATTGCTCCTGAGAGCAAATGCACGTGTGTATCAATGAAGCCTGGTGTGAGTGTTCGTCCCTGCCCATCGATGACACGAGTCTGGTCGCCGCGGAGATTTTCGGCCCCGTTATCATCTCCAACGTAGATGATCCGATTGCCTTTTACTGCCACTGCATCTGCATGTGGGATCGATTCGTCGCTGGTGAAGACCCTGGCGTTTGTGATAATGATGTCAGCCGGCTGGGGCATATATTCTCCTCATATCGAAAGACTTCGGAAGTCTGTGAAGTGAATATACATAAATTAGAGATATGGGTCAATGGGTCAAGATGAATTGGAGGTCTTTCGGTATAATCCTGGGAGTGAAAACCCAGATTATTACGCTTGAATCCCACGATGACTTGATATCTGTTCGCGACAGAATGTCCTGGGCAAAGACTCCGCGTATTTTGCTGGTGTGGCCCAAATATGAGAAGGTCACGCTTCGCCAGGTAGACTTGAAGATTTTACAAAGGCATGCTTTATATCTCGGCGCGCAGTTGGGACTGGTGACGCGTACACGGCATGTGCGCGAAGAGGCCGAAGCATTGAGGATCCCTGTGTTTGAGTCTGCCGGACAAGCGCAGAAGATTGCATGGCCCACGCCCAGGCGGAAGAGGTTGCTGCGTCATACACCACGCAGGGACCTGCGCGCGAAACGGGATCAGGTTCAAGTCCCGGAAGAGGCGTGGCGCGCGCATCCAGCCGCACGTGTTGGGATGTTTTCTGTTGGAGTTCTATCTGTGCTTGTACTTGTTGCCCTCTTCATTCCTCGCGCACAAGTCACATTAAGCCCTGTTTCTATAACACAGAGTATTGTTCTGCCTGTGATCGCGAATCCATCGGTTGATTCGGTATATATTACAGGAAGTATCCCCGCACGTGAAAAACGTGTGATCGTTGAAGGCGAACATACCGTGGTGGTTACTGGAGAGGGAATCGTTCCACAGTCGAAGGCAAAAGGTGTTGTCCTATTTCGCAATCTCACGCAACAGTCAGTAACAATTCCCGCTGGCACAATTGTTGAAGCAGCCCGCGATGCGCTCGTACGATTTGTGACGCTGGAGGAAGGCCTCCTTGAAGCAGGGGTTGGCAAAACAATCGAATTGCCGGTAGAAGCCGTTGAAGGCGGCATCGCTGGCAACCTACCCGAGGATGCATTGATTGTAATTGGGGGTAGGCTTGGGCTTTCGCTTTCTGCGACAAACCCAGAACCCACAAGCGGTGGGCGAGAAC
>DAINRK010000142.1:0-9502 GCA_036741855.1 Anaerolineales bacterium | reverse complement strand
GACCAATGGCCTTCCCATCAACCAAAATATTAACTGACATCAGTCGCTCCTTTTCTAAAATACAGGATTTTGATTGTACAAAGATTGTTATCCGTCAACATTTACATCGACAATCAAAAAAACGCTACACAGCGACAGCCTTACATGATTCACATCTCAAGTATCGATAATTTACTCCTACAAACCAAGTTAGCACAAATGTTCTAATACATTATAATAGAATTTTCCTTTAATGTTCAACCAGAACATGAGAGAATGTTACAGCATCTCCCAAGAATAAAATATGTCGCACCCTTCAAACAGCGCAACCCGAACGACGATTTTGGACACTTTAGCGATGAACCTGAAATGAGTTGAACGATTATTCCCTGAATAAGAAAACGGAGACAGTTAGCTGTCTCCGTTTATATTTAATTAAGCTTGTTTCGTCGCTTGGCTTCGACAAGGGGTCGTCAATCACGACCATCGGCACGATATCACTAAAACAATTTCAACACCGCGCTGCTTGCCCAGGCAAACAGGAATTGTGGCACGATGCTTAGACCAACAGTTAGTATTGCTGTGATGGCAGTGGTGAAATCCAGGAAGGATTCGCGCTCCACCTGTGGCTCACCATCGCGCATATACATGAGGACAACAACCCGCAAATAATAGTATGCTGAGATCACGGAAGTCAGTACACCGATGATGGCAAGACCAGTGAATCCACCTTCGATCACAGCGCGGAAAAGATAGAGTTTGCCAATCAAACCGATCGTTGGAGGAAGTCCAATCAAAGACAGCATGAAGATCGCCATAGCAGCTGCCAGCGCGGGATGTCTCTTGGAAAGGCCTGCGTAATCGCTCAACTGCAGGCCTTTGCCTGCCTCCCTTTCAAGGGCAATGACCACGCCCCAGGCGCCGAAGTTCGTCACCGCGTAAGAGACGAGATAGAAAAGACCAGCCGCGATTGAGTCGCGAGAGACATCAGGATTCCCGTATGGCACAAAAGCCATGAGGATATATCCCGCGTGTGCGATGCTGGAGTAAGCCAGCAATCGTTTGATATCGGTCTGCGATATCGCAACCACATTACCGAGGATCATAGTCAACGCGGCTAACGCCCAAAAGATATCGGTCATGTCAACTGCGATGGAGGGGGATGCTGTTGTAAACACACGCAGCAACGCGGCAAAGCCCGCGATCTTCGCGCCGGAGGACATGAAGGCGGTCACTGCAGAGGGCGCCCCTTGATAGACATCAGGAGTCCACATATGGAATGGAACTGCGGCCACCTTGAAACCAAAACCTACCAGAATAAGTGCTGCTCCGATGGTGAGAAGCAGGTCAGAAGCGCCGCCTGAAGCGAATGTAACGATGGCAGAAAGGCTTGTGGAGCCGGTCGCCCCAAAGACCAGCGCGGTCCCGTAAACGACAAACCCCGTTGCGAACGCGCCAAGCAGGAAGTATTTGAGTCCAGCCTCTTCTGATTCGACCTTCGGACGCGCAAATGCGGCAAGAACGTAAAGAGGGATGGAAAGAAGTTCGAGCGCAATAAAGACAACGATGAGGTCCGTCGCTTGTGCCATGAGCATCATGCCGGTCACGCTGAAAAGGAGCAGTGTGTAATATTCGCCGCGCTCGATGCCCATGCGCTTGACGTATCCATAGGCAAGGCCAATGCCTAGCAAACCACTGACTAGAAGCAGCGCATTGACAAAGGTCGAGAAACCATCCAGCACGACCATGCCTTTGAAACCAACCTCTTCATCACCAATTTGAATAAGAACAAAACCTAAAGTAACGGCAAGCCCAAGAGCAGATAATAATGCTGTTATCCCTTTACTTGTTTTAGGAATCAAAAGATCAACCAGCAATAACACACATGCCCATACGGTAAGGATGGTAACTGGGAGGATAGTGTTGAAGTCGGATTGAGTCATAAAAAGCTTTCAGCTACAGATTTTTTAATTTGTTTCTTCGTTGGTCGAGTAGGTGGCGTTCTTCCACCGTATCGAGACCACACGCTTGTACTCATTGGTTTATTTGTAATTGTTGGTCTCGATACGCCCCGATAAGCATGGGTCTACTCGACCAACGGAGTATTATTAGTTAGCGCATCGCCAATGCCGCAGTCTGTAAGGCAGCGGCGAGTTTATCAACAGAAGGCGCCATCAAATTGAAGAACGGCGCGGGGTAGAGACCAATCCAAAAAATGAAGATGAGAATTGGAACCATGATCGCAATCTCGCGCAAGTTAAGATCGCGAATACCATGTCCATGCTCTTTCACTTCCTCCACAACTTCGCCCTGCGGACCGAGGAACATTTTCTGGAACATGTAAAGAATATAGACAGCCGCCATGATAATGCCAATGGCTGCGATTCCGGCAAACCAAACTCCACCAAACGAAGAGAGCGCACCGCCCGCCGTACCTGCTCCCCACGCACCAAGCAGAATGACAAACTCACCGACGAAGCCATTCAAGCCGGGCAAGCCCATCGATGAGAGCGCGACGATCAACATAATTGTCCCAAAGATGGGAGTAATCTTCCACAACCCGCCATAGACTTTGAGCTCACGCGTGTGAGTCTGTTCGTAGATCATGCCGACGAGGAGGAACAACGCACCTGTGCTAAGACCGTGGTTGATCATCTGCAAAATCGCACCTGCAATCCCCTGTGGATTCAATGCAAACAACCCAAGCATTACAAAGCCCAGGTGACTCACGGATGAATATGCAACCAGTTTCTTGACATCTGCCTGAGCATAGGAAACTGCCGCGCCGTAGATGATACCGATCACCGCAAAGAGCGCAATCCACGGAGCAGCCTGCAGTGAGGCCTGAGGAAAGAGAGGCAAGTTAAATCGCACGAAACCATACGTCCCCAGTTTCAACAGAACTCCTGCCAGAATGACCGAACCAGCAGTTGGCGCTTCCACGTGCGCGTCTGGCAGCCAGGAATGCAGGGGCCACATCGGCACTTTGATGGCAAAAGCAGCAGTAAACGCAAGGAACAGCCACCATTGAATATTTGGGGGAATGTTCGCTTGTGCAATCAAATCAGGTACGGAGAAGGTCTGTCCCTGAATGCCAAGCCATAAGATTGCCAGCAACATCAAAATGGAGCCAGCCATCGTATACAGGAAGAACTTGATCGCGGCATAGATGCGGCGCGGTCCGCCCCAGATGCCGATGATGAAGTACATCGGCACGAGCGTGAATTCCCAGAAGATATAGAAGAGGAATAAATCTTGGGCAAGGAAGACGCCGTTCATGCCGATTTCAAGCAAAAGGAAAAAGATCATGAAGTCTTTGACACGTTCTTCAATTGCCGTCCATGTGGAGAGGATCGAGATTGGCGTCAGGAACGTGGTGAGCAAAACAAGCAGGATGCTTAGCCCATCCACTGCAAGATAATATTGAATGTTCCAGCCAGCCACCTGGATCCAGTTGTAACGCGCTTCTAGTTGCAAATCCGGGTTCGAGGCGTTGAACATCATCAGCACCCATATGGAAATAACGAGTGTGATCAAACTTGTGATGAGCGCCGTCCAACGCAAAGCATTCTTGTTGTCGCTAGGGATGAAGAACAATACCAGCACACCCAGAAGCGGGAAGAACGTCAGCAGGGTAAGCGGTTGCAGGAAAAAATTCATGTTCGATCCTTTTCCTCACCCTGACCTCTCTAAGGAGAGGGCCAAGAGGAGAGGAGAGAAGTATTATTTTATAATCAAATAACCTACAATAAGTACAACACCCAATAAAACAGATAACGCGTACGAACGCACGAATCCATTTTGGATTCTGCGCAAGGTCGCGGATAATCCTTGAGTCACAGTGGCGAGACCGTTTGCGATTGCATCGATGCCACGTTGATCGAAATATTTATCAAGGGCAATATTGCTCAACCAGTTATATGTGCCTGCGATGACCCTCTCATGGAACCAATCGTGCCAGAAACGCCAGTCAATAACATCGGCAAGGAATTGGGAGGTTTTGACAAATGGTGTGACGATAATCGCTTGGTATAGCTCATCCACATACCATTTATTTTCCATGCCTATGAAGATAGGTCCGAGCGATCTCTTCAGCGGATCAATCTGACCGGACCTGAGTGGGTTACGTCCATAAATCAACCACGAGATATAAATGGCCACTAACGCAAGGATCGTGGAAATACCCGCGACCCCTAGATTGAGCGGCAAGGCTTCCACTTCACCAAGAGTATGCTCGAGCCAGTGACCCAAATTATGAAAACCTTCGAAAGGCAGATTCAGTGCACCGCCAACGACTGAGAGAAACGCCAGAACCATCAATGGCACTGTCATCACTCTTGGGCTTTCCTCTGCATGTGCAGCGGCTTCATGGCGAGGCTCGCCGAAGAAGACCATCCAAATCTGGCGTCCCATATAGAAAGCGGTGAAGAATGCAGCGATCGAAAGCAAAATATAAACTGATTGATAATGCAAACTCGCATCAAGCAGGATTTCATCTTTTGACCAAAAGCCCGCAAATGGAAAGATTCCAGCGAGTGCAAGTGTTCCGATCATGTACAACCAGAATGTGATGGGCATGGTCTTGCGAAGCCCACCCATGTTGCGCATGTCACCCGGGTCAAATACTTCGACACCTTCAGCAGCATGGGCATCGCCATGACCTGACACATTATGATGAGCCTCGCTTTCTCGCTGTTTCTTATCCTTCCACTTCTTTTTTGCTTTGCCGTGATCATCACCGTGTTTTGCATGCGCATGTTCCAGGTGATGATGCCCACGCTCGAGCCCTAGAAGGACTGAACCAGCGGAAAGGAACAACAGCGCCTTGAAAAAGGCATGTGTGATCAGGTGGAACATTCCTGCCACATATGCACCCATCCCGACCGCGGCAACCATGAAGCCTAGTTGTGAGATGGTGGAATAAGCCAATACTCTCTTGATATCATATTGACCCACGGCAATCGTCGCAGCGAAAAGAGCAGTCACTGCACCTGTCATCGCAACAATATATTGCGCATCATGCACAGCCGAATACAACGGAGCCGAACGCGCAATGAGATACACGCCCGCGGTCACCATCGTGGCGGCATGGATCAGCGCCGAAACCGGAGTCGGACCGGCCATCGCGTCGGGCAGCCAGACGTAGAGCGGAATCTGCGCCGACTTGCCAGCCACACCCACCAGCATGAAGAGCGTAATGGCAGTGATCACACTATGCGGAACTTCATGCACTCTTCCAAATACGGCATCGAATTGAAGACTGCCAAAGGTCCAGAACATAATGAAGGCTGCGATCATAAATCCGAAGTCACCGACGCGGTTGACGATAAAGGCTTTCTTCGCGGCATTCGAGTTTGCCCAGGAAGGGCGCATGAGCATATCCATCTCGTACCAAAAGCCAATGAGCAGGAACGAGCAAAGCCCAACCCCCTCCCAACCGACGAAGAGCATCAGATACGAGTCACCGCTGACGAGGATCATCATCATGGCGATGAAGAGGTTGAGGAAAACGAAGAAGCGAGGGAAGCGTCCTACGTCATTTTTGAAGCGCACGTCTTCGTGCATGTACCCAATGGCGTAGATGTGAATTAGTGTCCCAACACCGGAAACTACCAGCATCATCGTCGTGGATAACGAGTCGACGCGGAAGGTCCAATCGAGATTGAGCGTACCAACGTGAATCCAATCGGCCAGGTACCAACGTAAGGCTTCCCCATGGTTTGCTGATACAGACCAGGCCAGCAACACAGAAACGATAAACGTCGCGCCTGAGGCAAGGCTTGCAACCGTGCCAACCATCGCCTCGCTGAGTCTGCGCCCGAAGATGCCATTAATAAGCAAGCCAATGACCGGTGCAAAAACAAGCCATGGCGCCAGAAAGAGGAATCCGTTGTTTACAGTTTCTTGCATAATTTCATTGTTCCATCGGTGGTCGAGTGTTCCGAGCATCAGCGAGGAACGTATCGAGACCACAACTTTTCATAAATAATTCTGTATTTTTGTGCAACTCGTTAGTCTCGATACGGCAGCGGACAAACATCGCTGCCTACTCGACCAACAGACTATCCTTTTAAAGAACTCATCTGGTCAACGTCAATACTGTTTTTGGTTCTGAAAATTTCCACAATCAAGGCAAGCCCGACGGCAACTTCTGCCGCGGCTACCGCAATTACGAAGAAGACGAAGATCTGCCCACTGAAGCTTTTGAGCACGCTATTGAAGGCGACCAATGCTAAGTTTGCAGCGTTCAACATCAACTCGATAGACATGAAAATGATCAAGGCGTTTCGGCGGATTAATACACCTGTCACGCCGATGGTGAACAGGATTGCTGAAAGAATGATGTAATAATTAATTGGAACCATGTCTATCGCACCCCTTTCTCTTTTTTGGTTAAGATGATCGCACCCACCATTGCAACCAGAAGCAAAATTGACACAACTTCAAAGGGCAGTAAATAATCATTGAAGAGCGACGTACCCAACTGACGGAGATTATCCATTGTATTGACCGCGTCGCCGGGTTGCAGCACATCTCCTGCGGGGCGGGCTTTTACAATCAGCAGATAGGCAGCCTCAATGAAGAGGATCACAGCCAGCATACCTGGGAACCATATTTTCCGCCAGTTGGATATCCCGGGTAAACTCTCTGCACCGAGCAGCATAATGACGAACAGGAACAAGACCATGATCGCGCCGGCATACACTGTGATCTGTGCCATGGCAATGAATGGAGCGCCCAGCAGCAAATAGAAAACCGCGACTGTCACGAAGTTCAGAACCAAAAACAATGCGGCGTAAACCGCGTTGCGACTCAACAACATCCCCAGCGCGCTGGCAACGGCGATGAGCGAAAGTACAAGAAATAAAATCAAATCAAGAGTCATTATTGTTATCGAAAGAGACTACTCTCTAGTCTCCAATCTCTAATCTCTTGGGTCCTGCATTTCAGGCACAGACCGTCTGTTGTACTTACCAGGCTCCACTTTTTGTGGTGTGAGCAGGTCAGGCGAAGCGACAGGCTCGAGCAACATATCCTTGGTGTAGATCGCCGCGCGCCGGCTTGTATAGGACAACTCATAATTATCACCAAGGATGATTGCTTCCGTGGGGCAGGCATCTTCGCAGTAGCCACAGAAGATGCAGCGGAGCATGTTGATCTCATAAGTGGAGGCATATCGCTCTCCAGGGGAGAAACGTTTTTCGTCCGTATTCTCAGAGGCTTCCACAAAGATCGCATCTGATGGGCAGGCTGCAGCGCACAACGAACAGCCAATACATTTTTCAAGCCCATTGTCATATCGTTTCAGCACATGCCGACCGCGGTAGCGCGGACGCACCGGCCGCTTCTCTTCCGGATATTGAAATGTGACAGGTTTCTCACCTATAGACTTTAGCGTAATCCAAAGTCCACGCGCAAGCTCAACTATGGGATCAAGCACGCCCATAAGATAATCTCCTTATCGCACGATAGATCGTGACAACTGGAATTACTCCTACAATTATTGAGGCAACCGGGATCGTCAACAACCATATATCATTGTTAAATTGATCTGCAAGCAGAATGCCTGTGGCAGTGATGAACACAATCGCCAATGAAAGTGGCACCATAACTTTCCATCCAAACGACATCAAGCGATCATAGCGGATGCGGGGCCAGGTGGCTCGCACCCAGATCATTCCGAAAAGTAAAACAACAATTTTCAGGAACATATACACGGGTCCAAGCAGGGGAAAGCGATCGATGCCAGGGCCAAGATAGCCGCCGAAATAGAACACAGCCAGCACTGCACACACGATGATCATCTTTTGATATTCTGCCATGAAAAACAATGCAAACTTCATGCCTGAATATTCTGAGTGATAACCCGCCGTCAGTTCCTGCTCAGCTTCGGGCATATCGAACGGCGCACGGTTTACTTCTGCAAGAGTCGCGATCCAGAAGATTACTGCACCGACAGGTTGAATGAGGATAAACCATACAGGATTCTGAGCTTCCACAATCTCGATCATGCTCATCGAATTTGCAAGCAAAATGACAGGCACGAGAGAAATGCCCAGAGATAGCTCATACGAGAGCATCTGCGCGGTCGCACGCAGACCACCCAACATGGCATATTTACTGTTTGATGACCAACCTGCCAGCACGATTCCATACACAGAGATCGCAGCGATCGACATGAAATACAAGATACCCACATTGATATCTGCCAGATACAACGTGATCTCACGCCCGAATAAATTGATCGAACGCCCCCATGGAATGACCGCTGCAATAATGATGGAAGGTACCACTGTCAATATCGGAGCAAGGAAAAAGACGGGCTTGAAAGCTTTGGCTGGCGTTAGTTCCTCTTTAAAGACCAGCTTCACTGCATCTGCAATGGGTTGCAGCAAACCAAAAGGTCCCGCCCGGTTGGGTCCGATGCGTGTTTGGATGCGCGCCAGCGCGCGGCGCTCGTACCATGTAAGATACGCAAACCCGCCCAGCAATGCAAAGATCAAGATCAACGACTTGATGAACCACTCGAGCCAGAGAGTCCAATCCGTTATCATGGGTTCACCTTTGTACCTTGAGGCCGGATTTTCACAGGAACAGGCTCACGAATTGCGATTCCCATGCTACGCGGTACCAACGCCACGTCGTCTGAGATCGATTCATCCAGCCTCACAACTGCTTCACCGCTTGTGCCATTGAAACTGACACTGACCATCTGCCCCGCCTCAATGCCAAGCCTTTTCGCGGCTTCGGGATGCAAAGCTACACGCGCATCACCAATCCGTTCATGTAACAACTCAGTCATCAACACTGTTGTGCCCCGGTCATAAAGTTTGGTGATGGGAACAGCCAGCAACTCCTTTTCCTTCGGATGTGAAGCCGCTTCCGTTTGGACCCGCGGAATGGATATCGTTTCCCCGCGCGTTGCCGCTGCTGATAGATGCGCGCCGATTCCGTTCCGGTTCTCATAGGTGGTACCACCATAGTACAAATCACCGCGGTTTACGATAGGCCATTGTGGCTTAACTTCTGCCAGCCTGGCGTAATTCAGACCTTCAAATGATTTCACAGAGTCTGCCAGAATATCGAACACTGCTGTGATTGATGTACCTTCCAAAACAATGCCCATATGACGCGCGATCTGCGACGTGATCGAAAAATCTGGCTTTGATTCTCCCGTGGGAGGCACTGCAGGATAAAACCGCTGCACGCGGCGTTCACCGGAGGTAAACGTTCCTTCACGTTCTGTAAATGCCTGTGCCGGGAGAACAACGTCCGCGATTTCGGTGGTCGCGGTTTCCATCACATCCTGCACGGCAATGAACTCAGCACCTTCCAATGCCCTCGCCAATTTCGGATCATCCGCAACAGGGTCCGCACCAACGATATAGACTGTTTTTCCTTTTAACGCCTTCGCCAGGTCGTCTTCCACATGGAAACCTATTTCCCATGCGCCCTGGTCATTGGCTCGTTCCCACACACCGATGAGTCCATTATTGGGCTTGCCAACAAAGCCATTGTCACT
>DAINRK010000141.1:0-9506 GCA_036741855.1 Anaerolineales bacterium | reverse complement strand
AACTTCATTATCGGCTAATATCAGATCTTTTGGTGCCGGAGACCATAAATGATTGGGTGTTTCCATGGTGTTTATCCAAAATTATGACGAGTGATTTAGACCAAGCGTCTTGCGTTCCTCCTTGTCGACGCATAAATGCAACCTGATTACCATTCAAAATCGCAGCGTTTCTCGATTCTTCACCATAGATTTCAAGTTTCATTGTTAGTGTTTGCAGTGGAAAATTGATGGTAACGCTCATGTCGAAGCAAGTCCCGAATAAACTCTCCCAACCCTGCCCATAATCATCATCTCCCAAGTGGACTACATCTGGAAAGGCATAAATGATTTTTGAATCCGAGTCGGGAGCGTTTGTGAAACTTGGTGTGGCGGCGAGGACAGCTGTGTGGGCTCTGGTGTTGGGGTATCGGGGAATAATAATCCATACGCCAGAATCAGCCAAGCTGCTACGAAGACTAAATACTTGATTCTGATCTTTTCGCTCCTTTCACGTGGATTGATTATGAAATATGTTGAAAAAACAAAGACCCTGACACAAGTCAGGGTCTTTGTTTGAAAATTTATTTTTATGGGAGTGGCGGCGTATTTTCGGCAAAGTATTCGTGATTATCCGCGTTTTGGACTGCATTATCAGGGTTGTTGATGGCTAAATTCCTTGCGGCGGTTTGACCGTACGCAAAATCACCGGTACCTGCGACCACATTGAAGTGACTCATCTCATGGATCAACGTCCCGGCTTTGGAATCCGTGCCTGTAAGCGGAGCCGCCCAAAAGGCTCCGCACAAGTAGATATTGTAAGGCTGATTCGGATACACATAGGCATACACATTCGTCTGCGTGCACGTGCAATCGAAGCGAACACTGGCATTATCCATCGCATTGGAGATGGCGGTGAAATTGCTTTTAACCCTATTATATCGGGCAGAACTAAACACACCAAACCAGGTTGTGTATCGTGAATTCAGAATATTTGCAAGCAGGTAATTTTCTGCGTCGGATGCGTATATTTTGGATTGATCTCGTGCGGAAACCAGTAGGGATTGTTGCGATGTTGTGCAGGCATTAAAGGAGTTACCACCGCCGCCGGGCGGTAGAGGCGTGGGCGTGCCCTTACCTCCTCCACTAGGAGGTGTAGAGGTAGGCGTAACAGGAGGTAAAGACGTGGGCGTACTAGGAGATGGAGGCGTAGGTGTGCCCTTTCCTCCTCCACCGGGAGGTGGAGGCGTGGGCGTGCCCTTTGCTTCACGTCCCTCAACCTCCAAACTAATTTTCTGGGAAATGAGGACGTCCTTGGCCCGGAAGGCGTTGGCTTTCTCATTGAACAGATTAAACGCAGCGACGGCAAACGCCACTTCATATTGACCATCTTGTGACAAATCATAGGAAGCGCCCAAATTCACCGTACGGACAATGCTGGCTCCCGCTCGGAGAGAGATGTAATCATTCCCAGTAGCAGGAACGCGTTTGTAGACCGGTCCGGTATAAGCAACCGTCTCACCATTGCGAGTTACTAAAAAGAGCCGTTCGGCAGTTTGATCCTCTGGCGTGAACCACCTCAACACCTTGACGGGATTTTTGGTCGGATTGTAAATCGTGACCGTGACCAGCACATCCTCAGAGGAGGCGAATTTTCCTTGAGTGACGCTCAAGCCGACAATCGGGCCATCCTTGGGTGCAGCTCCAACTACAGAAGCTACCAGTAGGGCAATCAGGACGGTGACAACGAGAGTAAACAACAGCCTGTTTTTCATGACATTCTCCTTTTATGTCTAGGGTTTCGAGCATCCTAGCAAATTGTTATATTGAAGTCAAGCGAGAATTAGTTACAAAGGGGCAGATCAACGCCCAACGGTCCGCGTTACCCGCTGGTGGTGGGACGAGATAGAGCCACTTCGCTGGAACCAACTCCAAGCCACAGAAACTGCCTGTAAATGCGGAAGAATCCCCAGCGTCCCGTGTACGCTTTGTTAGGCGCTGTTACTTGCGAAGCATCGCGACGTAGGGCCGCGGCTCTTCGCTGGAAACATATTTTGAACAAGCTAGAAAACTGAATTTAATGGCCAGCGGCTTTCCAAGCCCTATAGACCCCTTTCAACTGTTCGCAATGCTCTGGTACATGCTCGGTGTAAATATTAAGCCACATTTCCATCGTGTAAGGCTCATTTTCCTCAGGATGCACAACTGAACGGCCCCATGCTTCGTTGGGTAGCGTCTTTAGCAAACGATAAGTTGTTCGCTGCAGCAGCCTGAAAATCTGCAACGCGTCATCCACATCTTGATTCTGGTAATCGAGTACGCTGGACCATATGTGCGGGTCGTAGGTCATTAAAGTACTGCCCGGCTCTGCAATCAACTTGTGTAGCCGTAAAACACCGTTTGCTTCGCTATCCTTCATGTGTACAAGAATCTCATTAACACTCCATTGGTCAGGGGCCGGCTTGAACGCCCACGCTTCACGCGGGATCTCTGTCAGGGCCGCCATTACCAAATCGAATCCGCGTCCATACTCCTCGATAATTTCGTTGCGTTTGTCTTGGTTCATTACGTCTCCTTTTTCAGCCGCGAATTTTACTTCGTTTGTTATGGCATGTGTGCGCCTAACGGTTTGCGTTACCGGCGCTGGGGCGGGCGGACGGGGAACCCCGTCCAAGCAGAAAAGGCTAAGGCGTGAAAACCTTATCGTCATCGTTACTCAATAGGGCAAACCCTCCATTTGGCAAGGTTGTAAATTCCAAGAAATGAATATTGGAAGGTATGGATACTTCTCTAAGCAGAGTACCGTCGAGATCGTAAACCAATATTTTTGAATGTTCGGTATTGCACACATATAAGTTGTGGTTCAGAACCTGAAGACCGTACCCCGATACACCTTCAAGAATTTTTCTTGTGTCATCGGTCAACGAAATCCGAGTCACAACACCGCCATCCGAGAGTGCATAAAAGGCAGGTTCTGACTTGGGTGTTGCGGTAGGCGGTATGGGCGAAGGCGCAAATGTGGGTGGAATAGGTGTTGTAGCGGGAGCGCACCCACTCAACAAAACCGTTAGAAAAACAAATACAAGGAAAACAGACCCAATTGATTTTTTCATGATCTTGTCTCCTTTTGAGTTGATGGCGCCAGATAGCGCCCAATCCGCTGCACGTCGAAAATCCCGCAAGGCGGGGCTGTGTTAGCCGCCATTTGCCTTCGTGCCAAAGTCGAACTCCAATATCTCAGGAGGATCCTGATTGAAGTCACTGTAACGAATCCACATCGGTTTCGCGCGTATGTAAATCAAGCCTGTCCAACTCTGCCGCTCGCGTCCGTCTGGGAATCGGTTGAAGTAGAGCTCCTTCAGCGAGTCGAGTTCCTGTCCTTTAGGCTCATCCGCAATTCCCTCGTACTGCACGGTCCTCTCGTCACCATTATTCAGGCCTCCAATCACAAACGAAATCATCGGATTTTGCCTAAGGTTTTGCGCCTTCCGAGTAGTGTCAAGCGTATCGAAAAAAATGTGAAAATTGTCGCTCACAACGAATCCAATGACGGCTGACTGCGGTCCGCCGAGCGCCGAAACGGAAGCTTGAACTGCCAGCGAATGGGTTCGCATGAATTTCAATAGGTCAGTTTTTGTCATTTGTGCCATCGTGGCATTATCGGTTGTGGCGGCTAACGGTTGTCGTTTCTGGCGCTGGGGCGGGCGTGGAATCTGTTCGGGAACAGAGAAAACTCGAAGCCACACTTCGCGAAATGCTTGCCGTTGGTGCCGCACGCCGCGGAGCGGCAGTCGCCAGCGTCCAGTGCACGCTGTGTTAGGCGGTTTTGTGTTGTGCAATTCGCCTTAGAATAGCAAGATAGCACTTTAGATGATCACCTCATTTTCAGCAACAAAATGGAGAATATCTTGTGTCGCCTTCTCTTCGCAGGGACCAAGCATGTCATGGCCGTAACCTGGGTACTCTATCAACCGAGCATTGGGTATTCGTTCAGCGAGCATGCGCGAATTTTCGGGTGGGATCAGAACATCCTCAGTTCCAGTCTGCACGAGCGTTGGACAAATAATCTGTGAAAGCTTATCGTAAGTATTGTGGCTACTAAGTACGGCGCCCATCTGAAGCTCTCTTGCATAGTTGGGTGTCTCTGGATATACCGAAGCTAATGACTTTTGCAACCCATGCTCTAACCAGTCGCGATGCGATTCAATAAATGCGGCAGGATAAGAGATCCACCAACCGTCGCGCATATCTTGTGCTGGATCTCCCGAAGGTGGTTTGACGAATTGCATCAATACCTCTTGTGTTGGTGCAACAAATTTTGGGTGTTCCCAAACCGATGATGTAGAGGCGAGTATGAGGCTTTGCACGCGAGCTGGATAGTTCAGCGCCAAATGCTGCGCAATCATCCCACCCATCGAAACACCAAATACATGAGCTCGATCAATCTGCAAGTAATCAAGTATACCCACAGCATCACTTGCAAAATCCGCCATCGTAAAAGGTGTAGTGGGTTTGTCTGATTGTCCTACTCCACGGTTGTCAAAGATAACCACGATATGTTGCGTGCTAAGAAGCCGAATCAATTCTGGTGACCAGTCAGCTTTACTGGCCCCTAGCCCATTAATCATCAGCAGGGGCGATCCGTTATTCCCGTGAACTTCAAAATAGATGGAGATTTCGTTAAGCTTTACGTTAGGCATGGTAGGGCTCTCCTTTTTCTTCAATATCAAAACGAATTCTTTTGCGATTGACCCGTGGATTGGTTTATAGCCGAACGGGGCGCGTTACCCGCTGGTGGGCGGGACGAGACAATGCCACGTTGACGGAACCAACTCCAAGTCACGCAAACTGTTTGAAAACGCGGCGACTCCCACCACTATAGTCCCGGTGCTCTTCCGGGGGTCGGGTGCACGCTGCACGCTGTGTTGGGCAGCGTTGGTGATTGGAAATAAATAGCCTTGGTTGCATGGCAGCACATAATCGCTATTCGGTCTTGAGCTGTTGAACAACCTGTAAGATATTTGTCTGCTCGTAATTTGCTCGTATTTTTGAGTCGGTGATGTGATAGATGTTGATACCCTGGAGTTCGAGAATTTTTCCAGTGGGCGGAATTCCCATGAACTCACCCTGCTGTTTGCCGCGAACCGTCCACCTCAATACAACTTTATCACCTTCGGCAACAATTTCATTTGGCTCGGCTGAAATATCCGAAAAAACAGTATGAAGGAACTGGACTGATTGTTTCACGCCTTCAACTCCAATCCATCTGTCATTGACCGAGTAATCCTGTGCGAATAGATTTTCGATCTGGACAACATCATTGTGTATCCAGGCATCCAACCATTTATGGATAAGCGATCGATTTTCTTCGAGTATCATAGTCTGTCTCCCAAAAAGCATCAGTGTGTTCAAGTTTCTGTCTGTTTTGTTGGGACTATACTTCGCATTCGCCGCCCAATCCGCTGAACGCTGTGTTAGCCCGTTTTTAGCTATGCAATCAACTTATTCTTTCCTGATTTTCGAGATCAATACCATTACCCTTGACTGTTTGTTACCACGCTATCAAGGGTTCGATGACTCTAACGACCAGGTGGACGAAAATCGACTTTCATCTTTAGCGCTTCGTCCATTTCTTCAGGTGTAAGCAAAGCAACTGCTCGAATGCTGAAAGTTCCACTGGCATTACCTGCCAGGGTGATCGCTGTTGAACTTACATTATCAGGCAGATTCACGATAATATAAAAATCTTGCTCGCCATTGGAATAGTAGAAAGATTCCAGGAAACCACCAACACTTTGGAGCGCTTGTTTGGCAACATCAATTCGTGCGGAACCGCCTTCGCTTAGCAATCCTTTATATCCTTCAGGGGTATAGGACCCATAGAAAAGGTACTTTTGCATCTGACACCTCCTATCAGAAATTATGTGTTTGCGCCAATGGTAGATCCGAACTTGTTTTAACGTTTATGAAGGATTATTTCTGTAGATTATACGGGGTTGAACACTCGTAAAATATCGCCTTTCAAAGAACAGGCTAACTGCTTGCGTTACCCGCTGGTGGGTGGGAATGTGGACTCGCCGTCGAAACGGGAAACAGCCCAAAGCCAGAGAAAGGCTCAAAAACGCGCGGCCCACCCACCGCCAGCTGCACGCTGTGTTAGGCGCATTCATACCCTTCAGATACCTTGCTCACAGAACTAAACGAAATTCATAAGAATGAATTTGCCTTAGTGATCATCACCCTTGCGAATAAAGAGCGTCGCAATGGCAGCGATGAGAAGCAAGATCGCACTTGGCAGGAAAGCTAAGCCAATCGTGAAGCTTCCGGCAATCGAGTATGCCATGAGAAGCAGCGCGGTCACCCACGTCACCAGACGTTGTAACGTAGACCGTCGAAGGAGCATAACGAAGAGGGGTACACCGGAAGCCAGAGTTACCGCAAAGAGTTGATTGACAACCCAAGTCCCATTCACTTCTACGAGGGTTGCAGTGCCTTGAATCGTTTCCTCCCCACTTTCTGTGGGGACAATTCTTACGTACTGGTAAAGTGGAGCGTTTAACAGGTAAATAGTGGCCGCAATAGAGGCGAGGAATGCCAGACCGCTGAGAATCGTCGCAAGTGTCCTCATTAGGAATCTCCTAGTACGGAATCACCGTATCCAACTTTGGCAGCGACATCAAATGATCTGCCCCAATATTATGTGACGGAACCAACCCAAAGACACGTAAACTGCCAAAAACGCGCAGACGCCCACCGGTCGGGTGCACCCTTTGTTAGGCGCACTTCATAGGGGCAAGATCAAACACCATGAACGTCTCGAATTTCGCGAATTTCAGCGATATGAGCTAACGCATGTTGTGTTTGTCCTTCGACGACCAAGGCGACTTTCACCTCTTGCTCGCCAAGTTTTGTGGGCCAACGAACCCGTAAACTCTTTTCCAGAGCCCCCGGCGTATGTTTGAGTAATTGCACAATATGACCACGATTGGCTCGAAACATCGCGAGCGAGGGCTCAATCGACCTCTCCTCATAGTGCCAGCTTCTGGCCCACTCGTCTTGTGCTACTTGCCAATACCAGTCGAATGAATATTCCCCTTTTGGATTGCCAATCGCTCGTTTGATAAACAATTTCCACATATCGTCACCATCGGCAATGTGATGGATAGTTTCCCGAATTGTCCAACCTTGAGCACTTTTCCTCAGATCAAGATTTCTTTCAGACAAGTCGATCAGCGCAGCCTCTAACTGACTTGGGCAATTGCCATACTTCGCAATGAGCTCCTCTTGATCAATCGATTGTGCACTCATATTTCCCTTCACTTTCGAGAAGCGTGCGCCGAACGGCTTGCGTTACTTGCTGGCGGGAGAGACACGATAACGCCATTTTAACGGCACTGGCTTGAGCCAAAGAAAATGCTTGAAAACGCGGCGCGTACCCGCCAGTCAAGTAACGCTGTATTCGGCGGCTCTATGGCAGCTTCATTTGATAGCGAATTGCCCAAACCAGATCGTCCAGATGGGGTACAGGAGGTACGTCCCTATAAATCCCAAAAAACCAGCAAGGAGATACCACGGCAACGAGTCCATAGAGTCCACACCAGTCAATATTCCTGGAATACCAAGCAAGCCGAGCGCCATTATGACACCAACAACCAGCCCAAACGTAACCAAATTGCGAGGAAATCTATCACCGCGTTGCATAGAGTAACAAAATGCCGCCAGCCACAAGCCGATCAAAGCATTTCCCACCGCCGTATACCACCCAGCCAGAACAAAACCTGTGAAATCAAAAATGATCAAGACCGAGCCGACAACGGTAGAAATCGCGCCGATTACCGCAAGGACAAGCGTAATCTGACTCATCACGGGTGACCGGGCGTGATGTTCAGGATATAGCATACATGCCAGAAGCACACTGGTGATCCCGATAATGCTATTGAATACATCATTGACCACGCCAAAGGACATGCTCACAGTGTACATCAGAGTGATGAATATCACTGCAAGGATGACCGCGACTCCTGTGGCGATTGCCGCCCAGCCAACGGTAGCGGTTGAGAAGCTTCTTGTTGTCATGGGATCTCCTGATTTGCTTGAATATAGATTTAGCGCTGTGCCAAAATCAGTTGCCTATTTCTTACGAAGCCGCCGAACGGTTTGCGTTACCTGCGTGTGGGCGGGCGTGGATAATGTTTGAGAGCAGGAAAAACCCGAAGCCAGAAAAGGCTTGTAAATCCCGCACGCTGCGAAGCAGCAGTCCCCAGCGTCCAGTGCACGCTGTGTTAGCCATCTTCTCCCTATTCTGCTCTTCTGATTGATAGAACAACATCAAATCGTTGGTAGCCATATGCCCTTGACATAAGTAGCCTCTGCATCTCCTGGCCAAGGCGGCATGGTGATGCAAATGAACTTCAATTCTACGTCTGAAACATTTCGGTATTGAAATGCTGTTCCTACTGGAATATCAATTGATGTGCCTGGAACAAGAACAGTGATGCTGCTCTCTACGCCATTGTCTCTCCAAATCTCGCCGTGTCCCTCCAACACATACCAGAATTCGCTGACTGTTGCGTGAATCGTCGCTTTATTTACTTGATAGGGAGGAACTGTACTGTGAATCATATTCCCCTTTTCACCATCCATGAGGAAGCGAATGTCTGCACCTGCTGGCGATTTCGCATCGGGAGACTTTGGAAGTATTGTTGTCTTCATCTTCTCACTTTATATTTCATCTGCTTCATTGATTCTTTGAAGCACCAGTTGAGCATATGCACAGTGCGTGGGCAAACGCAGCCACTGACTTGCGAGGGGATGATAACAGTAAACGGATTTTTACGGCGAAGATAGATGGCTAACGGCTCGTGTTAGCGGCTTGGTGGGAGGACCAGCTAACGAAACGGAAAGAAGCGTTCGCTTGAATCAACTCAAAAAGCGGCGCGTACCACCAAGTCCGCTGCACGTATTGTTAGCCCGCTTGTTAATGATTGCGCGATTACCATCTTTTTCTCATTTTTGGGCTGTCGCGAAATCACTTTCTAAAACATCTACGGCAATCATGGTCGATGTGTCGATGGAACCGAATAGCAATCCGTTGGTTTCGATCAAGAGTTATTTCTTATAATGTAGTGCAATAGCTCCCGAACCCAACGTTTTTGATCCGACAAGTTTTAGTGGAAGGTTCTTGACGGATTCGAACAAGCGGGGACCTTCCCCCGCAAGGACCGGGTGAACAACAAAATGATACTCGTCGATGAGATTCCATTGTGCCACTTGGGATGCGATGTTCAGTCCACCAATGGAAATATTTTTTCCTGGCTGTTGTCTCAACTTTAGAATCTCTTCTCGAAGATTGGAGTGGAGGAGCGTTGTGTTGTTCCACTCTACGCTCTGCAACGTCGTGGAAAAGACAATCTTTGGTATGGAATCGAATGTACGTGCGAATTCGTTGGTTGTTTTCGATTCCGATTGATTCACGGCGACATCGTGCCAGTACGGATACATCAAGTGATACGTGTTGCGTCCGAAAATTT
>DAINRK010000140.1:7809-9507 GCA_036741855.1 Anaerolineales bacterium | reverse complement strand
TACGTCTGAAGAGACTGGCAAAAACGAGACTATCGTCGAAGCCACAGTGGATGGTGGTGGCTTATTGATTGCATTCAACGTGAAGTTTTTGCGTGAAGCGTTGGAAGTGATCCGCACGCCGAATGTCGCGCTGGAAACATCCGCGCCGAACGCGCCAGGGGTTGTCAAGCCAGTGGGTGATGACCAATTCCTGCACGTGATCATGCCGATGCATTTGGGGTAAAAGAGAAAAAATTAACACGTAGGGGACGGCAGCTGCCGTCCCCTACGTGTTAATTATGCCAATGGCAACAACACTTTAAATGTTGCCCCACTTCCCAGCCCATCTGACTCTGCCCAGATCTTGCCTCCCTGTGCTTCAATCAACCCTTTTGCAATTGTGAGTCCAATCCCCAGCCCGCCATAGTGACGCGTGTTCGGCGGTTCGATCTGATAGAACTCTTCGAATATCTTTTGCAGTTTATCAGCAGGAATTCCAATGCCTTGATCCTGCACCCATGCTAAAACCTGACTTTTATCTTTTGTTGTGCCAACTGCAACTGTAATTTCGCTGCCGGGTGGTGAAAATCGGATTGCATTATTGAGGATATTCCCGAAAGCCAAAGCTGTTTTATCAAGATCCACATCCACAGTTAAGGGCTCTTCTGGAAATGCATACGTCAATGTCTGGTCACGTGCGGAAGCGATTTCTTTGATTCCTTCACAAGCATAAGTGAGCAGATCTTGCATGATAATTTTCTGAGGTTTGAGCTTCATCTCATCCGACTTGAGCATTGCCAGGTTGTTCATTTCATTCAGAATGGAACGCATCTGCCCAGCTGCATTCAGCACCTGTGTAGCATGTTCGGAGAGCTCACCCTTTGCATCTTCCTTCAGGAAGGTCGAGTAACCAATGATGATGCCCAGCGGCGTCCGCAGTTCATGGGAAGCCAGTGCAAGGAAATTGCTCTTAAGTTCATTACTCTCCCGCACTTTTTCAAGAGCAAGCTGGGTGGTGCGCAGAAGGCGCGCGTTATTGATTGCGATGGCAGCATGTGCAGCGGTCACAGAGAGGATCGTGGAGTCACGTTCGTCAAACACACCGTTCCGTTTATTGATCGCCTCCAGCACACCCACGGTACGATCCTTGATCGGCATGGGAACGCCGAGTAGAGTTTTTACCTTGAACTTGATGTGATCTGAGACTTGGGTAAAATGCCGAGGGTCTTGTTCGGCATCGTTCAGAATGATAGGGCTGTTTGTGTTGAAGATGGTCCCTGCAAGGCTGCCTTCCATGGGAACTGGAATTTCCGCCAGCTTTGCGGGATCCGAGCCGGTGGCCGCGGCAAAGTACAGGCGATGGTTTTTCTCATCATACAAAAGGATGGATGCCCCTTCGCAATCCAGCAGTTCTGTCGCGGTGCCAGTGATCACCTGAAGAAGGGTTTCCAGGTTAAGCGTTGAATTGAGCGTTACGCTCAATTCAACCAGACGTAGAAGTTGTTGTTGTTGCCCTTCGAGATCGCGAAGTCTGCCTGTTGTAGTCATGGAGTTAGTTTACTGTTTTTGAGGACAACATTCAAGTGGCAAATTCATTTTAGAATTTCATAAATGATAAACCTGCGATTTCTGAGGGCTTCATCCAATGGCAGGTTGCAGGAAGCAATCTCTTCAGGTGCGATTTGCTGATTTTCCCCAACTTTTCTGCTCAAAACGATG
>DAINRK010000140.1:0-7709 GCA_036741855.1 Anaerolineales bacterium | reverse complement strand
CGAAATAAATGAAAATAGGGAGGAGTGGAAAGATAAAGCGCGGTCCCTGCCATTCAGGCCAGATGATCATAATAAGAACATAGGCTGCGAAGAAAATGATAAGAGGTTGATCTCCGTTTCTTTTCGTCCATGCACCCACGAGGAAGAATGGTATCAATACATAATAAATATACAGCCAGGCCGGAGAATTGCCGAAGAATTGTGGAATCAAGGCAAAATAGCCCGAGATATTTCTCGTGAAGGTTGCGTAGGAAAAGCCTCTAAGCTGTCTGAAATAGGAGTCTTGTCCACTTGGAAAGATAAAAGAAGCGATGAATACTAGTATGCCAAAGGACAGGATAGCCACAATCAAATTGATGAAGATGGTTTTGCGTTCTGTGTTTGCCCAATAAAAACGAATTGCCTGAAAAATTAATAAAGTGACAAGCAATATGATTCCTGTTGTGCGGATGAAATAAACAAGGAAGATGACTCCGCCGAGCAGCGCATAATCCAGTGCGCTCTGTTTCTTCTCGTTGACGATCAACAACAAGGCCAACGTTGAAAAGAATAGGAATGGAATATCAGAAAGGATCTGATCTAGGAAATCAAGAAGCATTGGATTGAATGCAAACAGGGAAACGAGCAGCAGGCTTTCGGTCCGTGTGAGGCGGGTTCTCATCAGCAAATAGAAACAGATCAAAAACCCTGCGAAGAAAAACAATCCGGGTAGTTTCAAGGTAAGAGGGCTGATACCTTTGATGGCGTAGAAAGGAGTCAGTATCAATGGGTAGCCCCATGGGTAAGCCACTGGTCCGATCTGTGAAGAAGATTGATAGATTGTGATGCTGTTATGCTCAATAAAATTTGGCATATCCCCATTCAAAATGCTTTTTGCCTGCATAATATAGGATGCGAAATCGTCGCCCCATTCATGTCCGCGGGTGAGTTGCGACGATCCGATCACCATACTTAACAAGAGAATGATGATCAGAAGGGAGTTGCGTAATTCACCCATGAAACAATTGTATCGTTAATAAAATCAGAACATTTGTTCTATTTGTCACAAATAAAATACCCGTCTCCAGTCAGACGGATATTTGTACGCTTCGCGCGGAGCTCAATCCTGTTTCTGTTAAATGAACAGGCTCTACGGCATAGTCCTCATCCTCCGCGCGCGTTCTGTCAACGGACGTTTTGCAACGATCGTTATTTTGCCGCTGCCATAGGGAGTATAAACATTGATAGCTTCCCAGCCTTCCTCGCCCCATGCATCCAGTGTTGCCTCGATATTTTCATCTTTGGTCCCAAAGACACTGCCGATCGTTTGAACGCGATATTCCCATTGTTTAATTTCATCTGCCATTTCGATCTCCTAAAATGCAAGTAATACATGCAAGACAATATCTGCCGAGAAGTGAGCGACCATCGCAGATTCAAGTCCACGTTTCCAATACAGCCATCCAAATATCACACCGCCGATTCCATTCAACAGAATCGCGCGCGTGATAACAAGTGGAGTAAGCGGAATAAGCATCGCTGTTGCTGGAAGATGACCAAGCCCAAATAAGATTGCGGCCAGAATGTTTGCGGTCCAGAATACTACGCTGGTTGGTTTGCCTTCCTGTGTTTTGTTGACGAAACGTCCAAGCCACGCGAGAAGTGACATCACGAATAATCTCAATAGGATCTCTTCTGCGATGCCACCATAAAACGACGCCAGGAACCCTTTCCATACGGCAGGTTGTGCATTTTGTAAATTAAGTGCGTTCGCTGAATCTCCTATTTCCTTTAACAGTGCAGGCTGCAGGATCAAGTCCATACCAATAATCAGTAAAGATGCGACAACGCCAAGCCCAACGCTAAGAGGCAGAATCGCACGAACCTTGTCAGAAACTGATTCGCTTCGAGCAACGGAATCCAGGATTGGGGTCCCAAGCCCGACACGGCCTGCAAATAACATTCCGGCAAAAATGATGATCGCGAAGAGTACCGCACCTTGCACGATTTGGACTGCAATCAACGCGGGGAGAGAGATTGGCAGATCCATGGTTTCGATGGCTGAACCTTGCAACTCCAACACGTATGGCAGGACAGCAATGCTGGCGAGGATCGCAGCAACCCAGAGGATAAAGAAGACGCGCCAGTTAATAATTGTTTTCATGGTTCACTGTTTCACGTGAAACAAACAGGGCAGGTGAGAAGATCCATTGAATATTTCACGCGGTCGTTTCCCTGCGATAAAGGATATAGGAATAGATCACCAGAAAGATCGTCGAACCGAATATTGGAATCATCAGCATCCAGAACGCAGTTGTTCCTCCGAAGAACGAGCCGACAACTGCCAGCGCGCCGGACGCCATAAATAAGATGGAGCCAAGCTGATGTGTCTTATTCCAGACCTGGTCACTGGAGAGCGTCCAGGGTGTGCGAATGCCAATGAAGAAATTGCGCTTGGCTCGTCTCAGCATAAAGCCGATGAAGATGAAGAGTAAGCCGATAGCCGGCAATATGGATGTGCTTATTTTGAAGTCTGTATAACCTAAGTTCCAGGCAAGGGTTAATCCGTAGATATAAAGCATGAACACCACCATCAGCACAATGAACAGATTGAACGCTTCACGGAACTGGGCGATATTTGCCTTGAGCGGGTCAATGGATGGGATGACAAGAAACAGCACGAACATTCCAAGCGTAATGAGTGGCACCATGAACACACCCCAGAATTTGGACATGTAGCCGTCGACCTGGTCATTGAAGTTCCAATGCGAAGCCATTTGCTCGGGCAAACGGCTCCAGAGTAGGAGTCCCGCAAGTGTAGCCCCAATAATCATGACCAGGACCAATATGGTAGTAGTACGAGTTGACATTCTTTCTCCTTTCGTTCTGTCCCGCTGGTCGAGTAGGCAGTGCTCGTCCGCCGTATCGAGACCCAGCAAGTTTCAAGACAAAGTTGGTTTCGATACGCGTCGGCAATGAACGCCGCCGCTACTCAACCAACAGAATTTACTTATCTTCCTTCGGCAAATTATTCTGCGCGATCGAGACAAGACCGCTCATAGCGCCCAGATTCATCGTATCAACTGCGGAACTCGGGACGATCACCAATGCGCCTTTTTCCTTGAGACCTTCGAAGAGCATATTCATTGCACGCAGATGCAAAGCGGTGGGATTATCAATATAGGCCTGTGATGCTTCAGAAAAGGATGCAGCGATTTGTTTTTCAGACTCACCAAGGATGACACGTGCCTGTCGTTCACGTTCGGCCTGTGCTTGACGGGACATGGCATCTTCCAAATCCTGCGGGATGACAATATCACGGATCTCAACCGAATTCACTGTCACACCCCAGGGAGTTGTACGTTCATCAATAACGCGCTGAAGCTCATTATCAATAGCGGAACGGCCTGTGAGAATATCTGCCAGCATCATGCGACCGATGATATCGCGCAGAGCTGTCTGGGCAGACCACGCAATCGCGGATTGATAATCTTTCACTTCGAGTGCAGCTTTTTCCGCATCCCAGACCACCCAGAATAATACGGCATCCACATCCACTGGCACGGTGTCCTTGGTCAGTGTTTTCTCCGCAGAAAACGGCGTGACCATCACACGGTGGTCAATCCACGCTGGGATCGTATCTACGATTGGGATCATCCAAAACAAACCAGGGCCGCGCAGACTACGGAATTTGCCCAACCTCAGAAGAACAGCCTTTTCCCATTGCGATGCAACTTTCAGCGCGAACAAAATATATGTACCGACAAGTGTCATGGCAATTACGTAGAGTCCAATCCATCCACCGTTGACACGGCCATCCATGATTATTGCACTGATGATTGTTGCAAATAGAAAAACAAAAAATATAGCCAATGCAATTCCAGAAATGTGAGGGTCATAGTCTTTTGTCTGCTTCTTCTGACCTACATTCTTACTAAATTTTGTATCCATTCATTCTCCTTGATTTACTCACTTTCAGTGAGTTGCGAATCCTGCCAGACTTTGAGCTGGTCTCTGACCATCTGACTTATTTCTTTATTTGAAAACTCCAGTCTCAGCGCCTCACCGATATATTTTCGCGCGAGCGCTTCGAGCGTTTCCTGTCTCAAGCGTTCTGTTACCTCCGGCGGAGGGATTTCGGTGATGTATGTGCCGCGACCTTGTTGCGTTGAAATGATGCGTGCTTCGTCCAGCATGCGATAGGCACGCGCCACAGTGTTGAAGTTTACGCGCAATTCGGATGCCAGCGCGCGGACCGTTGGTAATTGATCTCCGGGTTTCAAAGTGCCTCCTAACACCTGGTTCTCGATCTGATTCATGATCTGAATATAAATAGGCAAACCAGAGCGAAAGTCAAGAAAAAGGGAAAGCGGTTTTTGCGATGTCATATTGTATCTTTGTATGATTGTAATAATTGTATCATTGTCTAATTGTATCTCGATTAGTAATTTTGTCAAGCCCCAATCTAACACGCGGTCATACGTTCAGTGCAAAATTTATTTATGAAGCTGCAGTTAAGCGCTTAATAGCCCTCCCTAGCCTTTTCATGCCTTCATCGATCTGATCGGGTGCCTGGGCCACAAAATTCAAACGCAGCCAGTTTCTGCCACCCAACCCATCTGGGAAGAATCCGTTTCCCGGGGCGAAGACGACTCCCTCTTCCAAACCTAGAGGAAGCAGCTTCTCAGAAGAAAACTTTTCAGGTAGTTGCAGCCAGATAAACAGTCCACCCTGGGGCGGGTCGAAACGGACCTCTGCCGGCAGATAGCGCTGGATTGCTGAAAGCATTGCATCGCGGCGCTTCCGGAAAATCTGGCAGGAACGGCGCAGATGGGCCTGATACCGTCCCACGGTGACGTAGGCTTCCAGGGCGCGTTGAACCAAAGTCGAGGTTGCCAGATCGTTGACGCGCTTGAAATTAACCAGAGCGTCATAGACCGGTCCTTCAGCCACCAAAAAGCCCACGCGCAAACCGGGCATGAGTATCTTTGAAAACGTGTTGATATAGATGACCCGGCCGCCTGGGTCGAGCGCTTTGAGCGCCGGTTGAGTGCGTCCCTCGTAGCGCAAGTCCCCAACAAAATCATCTTCCAGGATTGGAATGTTATAGCGGTCTGCGAGGACAATTAACTCGCGACGGCGCGGACTGCTCAGACACGTGCCCGTCGGATTGCGGAAATTGGGGATGGTGTAAATGAGTTTCGGATGATGTTGCTGGAGCAGTTTCTCGAGCACCTCAACTTGCATGCCCTGCCCGTCAACAGGAATACCCACCACTTTAAAGTCGAGGGAGCGGAATAAATCCAGAGCACCTGAATAAGTGGGACTTTCTACTAGAATGACATCCCCAGGTTTTAGCAGGAGCTGTGATACTAAAGATAAGGCCTGTTGTGAACCGGCTGTAATAAGAACATTTTCAGAACGTGTTTGCAGGCCCTGGCTGGCTAAAATGTGAGCAATGGTCTCACGCAACGGGGCATGTCCATTAGGCTCTCCATAATCCAGCGCAGCAATTCCGTCGCGGCGCATGACAGTCTGAAGCACCTTACGAAAATCCTCGGCGGGGAACAGATGAGCATCCCCAATGCCGCTGTCGAAGCTGATCGGAGGAGAATGTCTGAGTCCCTTCTTGAACATTGCGTCTGGAGGTTGGTTTTTGATGGTTCTATCCTGAAATTCGACACTTTGTTGCCAGAGAGGCCATGGAGCACCGGGGCCATCCTTTGAAATTGTTAAAATCGGATTGGGAGGCAGAACGTATGTGCCGCTGCCCATCTTGGAATAGATGAGTCCCTCGGTCTCCAGCCCAGCATAAGCGTTTTCCACAGTGATACGGTTGACGCCCAGATCGCGAGCAAGTTGGCGGCTGGCTGGCAAACGAGTGTCAGCGGCCAGGCTACCAGAAAGGATTCCGTGGCGTAAATAAGTTTCAATTTGTTTATAAAGGGGTTCTGCACTCTGATGATCGAGTGGGATACGCATTTTACGCCTCCGCGCCTTTCGGCGATATTGGTATGGTATATATATCACTATTTCGACCATTGAAGTAGAGCCAATTCCTTCTGAATTATGCCAATCCATTAAATTGGTCTATAATCTATTGGTGAATATTGGCTCTTAACTTATGCCACTTTTCTCCTAGAATCAATAAACTAGTAGAATCTCAACTCATTTACAATCAGGAGTAATATATGGAACAAAAGACCGGTACGTTTGCAGTTAAAAAAGGTCTGGCACAAATGCTCAAGGGCGGCGTCATCATGGATGTAGTTACGCCGGAGCATGCAAAGATTGCCGAAGACGCCGGCGCCTGCGCGGTGATGGCACTTGAACGTGTCCCTGCGGATATTCGCGCGGATGGGGGTGTGGCTCGTATGTCTGATCCCGATCTGATTTTGAAGATCATGGATTCAGTCACAATCCCTGTGATGGCGAAATGCCGTATTGGGCATTTCGTCGAAGCGCAGATCCTCGAAGCGATTGGCGTTGATTACATAGATGAATCAGAAGTCCTTACACCAGCCGATGAAGCAAATCATATTTTGAAGCACAACTTCACCGTGCCATTCGTGTGCGGCTGCCGAAATCTCGGCGAGGCGTTGCGACGAGTCGGTGAAGGTGCCGCGATGATCCGCACAAAGGGTGAAGCGGGCACAGGTGATGTAGTCGAAGCGGTTCGTCACGCGCGGACTGTTCTGGGCGATATTCGCAGATTAACCACAATGGCAGACGAAGAGTTGATGTCTTATGCAAAAGAGATCGGCGCGCCGTATGAACTCGTTAAAGAGACGAAGGAACTCGGTCGCATGCCCGTTGTCAACTTTGCGGCGGGTGGAGTTGCTACTCCTGCAGATGCAGCCTTGATGATGCAGCTTGGTGTGGATGGGGTCTTCGTTGGCTCGGGTATCTTCAAGAGTGGTGATCCTGCCCGGCGCGCGGCTGCTATTGTAAAAGCAGTGACGCATTATCAGGATGCAAACATTCTTGCAGACGTGAGCAAAGATCTCGGTGAGCCGATGGTCGGGCGCAATGTTTCGCAGATGCCTGAGGCGGAGAAGATCGCACAGCGCGGGTGGTAATTTAAAGGGCACAGCGGGCCAATTAACTGGCAGAACCATTTCAGGTTTTGCTGTGCCCCTACAGGATTGAACATGAAAATCGGTGTACTCGCTCTACAAGGCGATTTTGCTGAGCATATCGCCATGCTCAAGCGTATCAATGTTGAAGCGATGGAAGTCCGTTTGCCTGAACATCTCAAAGGGCTGGATGGTCTGATCATCCCTGGCGGTGAGTCGACAACCATCGGTAAACTCGCAGTGGCTTACAACCTGATGGAGCCATTGAAACAATTTGGTCAGCGTCACGCGATCTGGGGCACGTGTGCAGGCGCGATATTCCTCTCCAAAGATGTGAGTCGTAACCAGCCTTTGCTCGGACTGATGGATATTAAGGTGGAACGGAATGCCTTTGGCCGCCAGGTGGATTCCTTCGAAGCGGATCTGGATGTCCCCGAACTCAAACAAGCCACAGGGACAAATGAAGACTATCACGCGGTTTTCATCCGGGCACCAATTATTGAATCTGTGAGTGAGGATGCCAAGGTGCTCGCCTCCGCCCCGGACGGGAGGATTGTCGCCGCGCAACAGGGACATCTCCTGGCTACGTCCTTTCACCCCGAATTGACAAACGACCCGCGTTTCCACAAGTATTTCCTGTCTTTGGTGGATTGA
>DAINRK010000139.1:0-9549 GCA_036741855.1 Anaerolineales bacterium | reverse complement strand
CAGACGGGTCCTGCCGTGGGCGCGTCCATCGTCCACATGGGAGGTCGCTTCCGCATGGTGGCTAATGTTGTAGACGTTGTCCCCACCGATGAGCCTTTGCCCAAATTGCCTGTCGCGCGTGCCTTGTGGATTCCGCGCCCGAACCTTAAAGCCGCGGCTGCTGCATGGATCTATGCAGGTGGCGCGCACCACACAAGCTTTAGTTACTCTGTGACTGCCGAGCATCTACGCGATTTTGCAGAAATCGCCGGGATCGAGTTCCTGCTGATTGATGAAAACACCCGCTTGGAAGAATTCAAAAAAGAACTGCGCTGGAATGATCTGTATTATCATTTAAGCAAAGGAATATGAATTTATCTCGTAACATCAATTGATGGCTTGCAGTGATGGGCGATGCGATAGGAACTGCCAGTCAAATCATATGGGTTTGAAACGTGGTCAACTTAACTATCCTTCTTGTTGAACAGGCTGAGCAGGAGGAGTAGCGATGATGAAATTCGGACGGCCAATGATCCAAACGACTACGATGCCGATCGCGAACAAACTCATATTCAAAGCAAACGGCAGTGCGCGATCCAATGCAGAGAGTTGCCCTGCGATCCAGCCAAAGGGTGAGATGAGCACGATCAAGGCAACATAAACCATGGCGCTGACGCGCGCTCGTTCGTTTGATTCCATGGACAGTGCCAACAAAGATTCAGTCATCGGGCTGACAAGGGCCGAGGCGGCTGCCTCCAGCACTACACTGACAACTAGCAAAAGAACAGCATGCGGTGGCATTACAACAAGCAATAACTGGCTGAAGAGGAAGGCTGCAAAACCTACCCACAATGGTAGACGAAAGTGACGCAAATTTGTCAGGCGCGGACCGATCACGAAAAAGCAGATGGTCATGACAATCGAACGAATTGCCACAAAGGTCGAGATCTGTGAACTGGCAAAGCCAAGCTTTCCGGTGAATAACACGCCCCAAAAATTGTTGCTGATAGTGACGTAAATATTGGTGATCACCATGAGTGACAACGCCGCCAGGATCGGTTTGGAATGCAGAAGTTGATTGAAAACACTTCGGTATTCACCCAGCAGGCTGACCAGCGAACGATGACTGGTTTCCTGCATACGCTGCAACCCGCGCACCGTTTCGTGGGAGTATAGATATAGCACTACGAATTTGGCGGTCAGCGCGATAAAGCCGAATACAAATATCCCGCGCACTGCCGGTATCAAGCCAAAGCGCTCGACGAACCATCCGCCCAATGGTGCAAAGAATGCTGAACAAACCGCGAAGATCATGATCCAGGTCCAGATATGAACGAGGTGACGTTCCTCCGCATCTTCAACCATGAGACAGGTCCAGGCTGTATGCGAGATGCGCCACAGGCTGTTCATCAACGCGGCTGCGATGAAAAAGCGCACATCCTGAGCAACCGCCCAGATCAAGCAAGGCACACTCCAGCACAACATGTCACAGACAAATAATGTCAGACGGCGTCCAAACTTGTCCACGATCACGCCGCTGAACAGTGCGGAGAAAATCTGGACGACAAGCCCCAGGCTGGCGATGCTTCCGATTTGCTGGTCGGTCACTCCAAATGCCAGCATGTACACGGAAAAGAACGGTGCGAACAGATTGTATGGAATACCGAACATGACTTCGGTCAACACAGTGACGCGGGGATTGCCTTTCAATTCGCGGAGTGTTTGGATAAGTGGATGGTTTCGGAACATCGGTCTATTTTACTTGGTGCTCTCTGATAAATCTCATGATTCAATATAATGTGCATACGTTTAAGAATTTCACGCCTGCACTTGATTCTCAATTATCAATTCACCAACTTTAACATAAACAATATCATCAATCTGTAACGAAAACTCACCATCGGGCACAAGGCACGTGCCCGTCATTAAGAACACACCCTGCGGAAAATCCAACTCGCGCGTAAGGAACTCGACCAGTTCGGGCAAACTCCGCTTCATTGTGGATGTGTTTGCTTCCCCTTCGAATATCACTTCTCTTGCGCGGCGCACCTGCAATCGAATCGGAATATCTTTTATTTCATCTGGCTCACATAACCAAATGCCATGACCTAACGCGCACGAGCCGTTGTAGATTTTTGCCTGCGGCAAATAAAGTGGGTTCTCGCCTTCGATGTCGCGCGACGAAACATCATTCCCCGCGCAATAACCAACGATTTCGTTATAACGATTGATCACTAACACCAATTCCGGCTCAGGCACATTCCAATGACTATCCCTGCGAATGCGGATTGGTTCTCCATTCCCTGAAACGCGCCAACCCAACGACTTCGTAAAAATTTCAGGGCGTTCGGCCTCGTAGACTTTTTGATATATATCCGCCACTGTGGATTCGGCTTTACGGGCATCGCGGCTTCGCAGATAGGTGACTCCCGCCGCCCAGACTTCTTGCACGGGATCGATCGGCGCCACTTCCTTACCTGAGGCTTGTTCGCCTTCGGCTACGTTTTCCAACACTTTGAACATTGTCTCACCTGGCATTTCAAGTAATGTACTTAAATTGAATCTCGTCGGCAAAAAATAACCATCGACTGCCCAGCGTGAACCTTGCGTTGTTTTGTATTTGGTGAGTAACATGATGTGTCTCCTTGATACTTAGTCGCGAAAACTCCGAAGTACCGGATGTGTCTATTGTTTCCCCTCATTACTTGAAAGGGTGAATCTTAAAATAAGTTGACTTTTTTCCAGTGATATGCAATAATATCGGTATCGTTACCGGTAACGATACCGATAATCTTTCATTTTTTTGACCAGGAAGAGGTATGTTGAAGAAAAAGAGAACGGTAACAATTCAGGATGTCGCGAAAACAGCGGGAGTGTCAATTTCCACAGTGTCGCGCGTGCTCAATGGAAAAGTGGACGTTGCGAGCGAGACGCAGGACCGAATCCTTACTGTAATTGATAATTTGGGCTATACCACCAACTTGGCAGCGCGAAGTATGCGGAGCCAGAAGAAGAATCTGGTCGGGTTGGTTATGCCAGATATTGCATATCCATTTGCGATCGAGGTAATGAAGGGTGTGAACCGAGCGATTGCCGAATCCGAGTTTGACCTGTTGGTGTATACGACAGGTGACGTGAGGAAAAGTGGGAGAGCCTCTCACGAACAGAAGTATGTTTCACTGCTCACGAATTCCATATCAGATGGTGTGATTATTGTCGCGCCCGTGGCAGGAGAGTTCAATATTGACGCGCCCATTGTTTCGATTGATCCGCTTGCCAGCAACCCAAATTATCCGGCAGTTCATGCGACCAATTACCAGGGTGCAATCGACGCGATGCTATATCTCATCGGGTTGGGACATCAGCGCATCGGGTTTATCGGCGGGCGCGCGGAATTGGAAAGTTCCAACCGCCGTTTGAAAGGGTATCGCGAGGCGTTGGAAAAAGCAAATATTCCTATTGATGAAAGTTTGATTGCTTCTGGTGATTACACCACTGCCACGGGTGTCACTGGTACGCGACAGCTTCTTGCGTTGGAGAAACCTCCTACTGCCATATTCGCCTCTAATGACCAGATGGCAATGGGCGTCTATCAGGTTGCTGAGGAAATGGGCATCCGAATTCCGGATGATCTATCCGTGATGGGTTTCGACAATATCACCGAATCCAAATACATGGGATTGACAACTGTGGATCAGTTCATTTCAGAAATGGGATATGTAGCCACGCAAATGCTCATCAAGCTCATCAACGGTGTGCCGCTTGAGAATCAGACATATCGGATGCAAACCCGGCTTGTCATTCGTAATTCCTGCACAGAGGTTTGATGTGAACTAATGCGTTTTGATCACACCCGCTTTGCAATTGCTTTTGATAACGGCATTGGAAATTGAAAGGAGGTGAGAGCGCAAGTTGTTTGGAAGGAAATTGCAGGTCTTCTCTTCGACCTTGGACAGCGGAAGGAAGACCTGCGTATACGTGTGGAGGGTTAACTCCGCACGCCGCTAGTATAACCTGTTAAAACCTACAAGGAGAAGAAAATGTCTCGCAAGATTTACACTATTTTGAGTCTTTTGATTGTAGCGGCTTTTGTACTTTCCGCTTGTGGCGCGCCTGCCACCGAGGCCCCGCAAACTGAACCTGCGGCACCTGCTGCAACGGAACCGCCAGCCGCTGCCACAGAGGCGCCCGCAGCAACCGAACCGCCAGCCAGCGAACCTGTCACGGTCACATGGTGGCATATTACAACCGATGAAAAGCAGGCGGCAGTCTGGCAATCTTTGGCTGATAGTTATATGGCTGAGCATCCCAATGTCAACATTGAGATCACCATCCTTGAGAACGAAGCGTTCAAGACCAAGATGACGACAGTTGTTCAATCTGGTGATATGCCCGATATCTTCCAAAGCTGGGGCGGTGGTGTAATGAACGAATATATCGGAGCGGGCATGATGAAAGATATTACCGCTGATTTGGATGCCGATGGTGGCGCCTGGCGCAATACATTCTCACCCGGCGCGTTGGGTGTGTATTCTTTGGATGGAAAGAACTACGGTGTGCCCTGGGATATGGGCATGGTCGGGTTCTGGTACAACAAGGACCTGTTCGCCCAGGCTGGCATCGATGCGCCTCCCGCGACATGGGATGAACTCCTCGATGCGGTGACAAAACTCAAAGCCGCAGGCATTACACCCATTGCGTTGGGTGAAGGCGACAAGTGGCCCGGTCACTTCTGGTTTGGTTATCTTGCCACCCGCATCTGTGGGCAGAATGGTTTCCAGGCTGCGGCTTCACGTTCTGGATCCTTTGCTGATACGTGTTTTGTGGAAGCAGGCAACAAGATCTTGGAACTGAACGCTCTTGAGCCGTTCCAGGATGGTTATCTTGGTGCTGTCTACGGCGATCAGTCAACTGTTATGGGCAACGGCCAGGCGGCGATGGAGCTCATGGGTCAGTGGGCGCCCGGCGCGCAGGCTGGCAACAGTGCGGACGGAAAAGGACTCGGTGACAAATTGGGCTTTTTCCCGTTCCCGGCTGTAGATGGTGGCGCTGGCGCTGGCACTGATGCATTCGGTGGTGGCAATGGTTTTGGCATCGGCAAGGACGCTGAGCCCGAAGCCGTTGACTTTGTCAAATGGCTTACCAGCGCGGATGCGCAGGTCGCCTGTGCCGAGGCTGGTTTCTGTATCCCGGTGGTCAAAGGTGGTGAAGCGGGTATGTCCGATCCATTGTTGATCGAACTTCAGGAAACTCTTTCTCAGGCAGAGTATTTCCAACTGTACTATGACCAGGCACTGCCCCCAGCAGTCGGTTCTGTAGTGAACGACAGCATTCAGGGAGTCTTTGCTGGTACGCTGTCACCTGAAGAGGCGGCACAGGCAATTGAAGACTCAGCCGCCCAAGAGATAAAATAATCTCTCTTTAATAATATATGTGCGGGGATTGGGATCACTCGATCCCCGCACGATCATAAGGCGTCTTCCAATGCAGTCACTTCCTGCCATAGCGGATATCTTTAAACTAAAACGAGGTACAGGGACTCCTCGTCGTTTTCAAGATACTCTGACCATATTCCTGTTCCTATTGCCTGCATTGGTGCTTTTTTTGCTATTTGTTATCTATCCCATCTTTCAATCTATTTATTACAGCATGTTCAACTGGAAAGGCTTTGGTCCTGCCGATGATTTTGTCGGCCTGGATAATTTTAAAAATATTCTTAGTGATAAAGTCTTTATGATCGCATTGCGCAATGCGCTCTTGCTCATTGTCTTCTCACTCCTCCTCCAGTTGCCATTGTCGCTTCTGCTGGCGGTCATGGTGGGACGCGACCTGCCGGGACGCGTCTTTTTTCGCACCATCTTTTTCATGCCGTATGTGATCTCCGAAGTCATCACAGCTATCATGTGGTTATTCCTTTTGAACCCCAATCCGGATCGTGGCTTTGTCAACGCGGTTCTTGTCCTAATAGGTGGAGAGGCCCAACCCTGGCTCGGCGATACCACTCTAGTACTTCCGGCTCTGTTTATCGCGCTCAGTTGGAAATATTTCGGCTTCCATATGTTGTTATACATGGCGGGATTGCAGAACATCCCTCAAGAGATCGAAGAAGCCGGGCGTATAGACGGAGCCAACTCCCTCCAGAACTTTTTCTACATCACCCTGCCTCTGCTTGGCAGCACGATTCGCACGTCTATTTATCTTTCGGTCCTCGGCTCAATCCAGCAATTTATTTTGGTATGGATCATGAGCAAAGGCGGACCTGTCAATGCCAGCGAGACTCTCGCCACTTACATGATTCGCTTCGGGTTTGTACGCTTCCAACTCGGCTACGCATCTGCAGTGGCGATCTATATGTTTGTCCTTTGCCTGACGTTTTCTCTCATCTACCAACGCTTGGCGCGCCAGACTGATTACCTCACTGGTTTATAGGAAAGATATGCTCATGATTGTTAAGCCCATCCATCTGAGTTGGAGCACCCAAAAGTCTGTATCAAGGACTTTTCAATATATTATCCTTTCGCTGGTAGTCATCCTCGTCTTTGTGCCCATCGTGATTCTGATATTTGGAGCGCTCAAAACTCGCGGCGAGTTCATGACACAACCATATGTCCCCCCCATTCCTCCGCGCTGGGATAACCTCACTGCGATTTTGACAAAGCCATCTTATTCCTTTTGGCAAATGTTGCGTAATAGCCTCATTGTTATGTTTTCTGTGACCTCTGCTGTCGTCGTGATATGCAGTCTTGCCGCCTTTGTCTTCGCTCGCATGGAATTTCGCACCAAGGGGTTGGCGTTTAACCTCTTCACCCTCGGGCTGATGTTTCCCATCAACATTGCCATCCTGCCCGTGTATTTTGTACTTCGCCAATTGGACATCCTCGATAGTCTCCTGGCTATCATCGTTGTACAAACTGCTTTTCAACTTTCTGGAAACATCATGATCCTGCGCGGGTTCTTCACCGCTATCCCTGCCGAACTACAAGACGCCGCCTACATTGATGGTTGCACTGCCTTCGGATTCTTCTGGCGCGTTCTCCTTCCCCTCGCCCGACCTGCACTGGGAGCAGTTGCCGCGCTCACCATGATCGTCAGTTGGAATGACTTGCTCGTGCCGCTCATCGTCCTCAACAGTGACAAATTATGGACCCTGCCCCTCGGCACCATGCAGTTCCAGGGACAATACGGGCAGGATTTGTCATTAGTATCTGCATTCGTATTTTTATCGGCCTTACCGACCATCATCTTCTATCTCTTCGCCGAACGCCAGATTATTTCTGGTTTGACGGCAGGCGCGGTAAAAGGTTAGCTCGCTCAGCGGTACGCGGCGGCGGGATACTTAAACACTAACTTTAAAACTTTTAAGGATTGAAACCTTGTCCACGCTTCGACGTTTCCATATCATCCTTCTACTTCTATCCTTGATCCTTTCCTCATGCGGATCCCCTTCCACGCCATCACCCGCTCCTGTTCAAGAAGTCGCATCAACACCCATGCCCGATCCCGTTAAACCTGCTTTCGAAACTGGGATTTACCCAAACCTCTTCGCCGATTATCTGGGCAAAAGCGATGCAGATATCCAAGCCAAAATTGACGAAGCATGGAATCAACTCTTCTATGGCGATGACTTATCCGAGCGTGTGTACTATCCTGTTGGTTCGGATATGGCGTATGTGCTCGATACAGGCAACGACGATGTGCGAAGCGAAGGCATGTCATATGGCATGATGATCGCTGTGCAGTTGAACAAGAAGGAAGAGTTTGACCGTATCTGGAAATGGACAAAGACCTACATGCACCAAAAGGATGGTGGATACAAAGGCTATTTTGCCTGGCACTGCAAACCTGATGGCACACAACTCGATGCCAATCCGGCCTCCGATGGGGAGGAGTGGTTCATCATGGCGCTCCTATTCGCCGATGGACGCTGGGGCAGCGGCGAAGGCATCTATAACTATCGTGCCGAAGCCCAATCCATTTTGGATGTGGCCTTACATGCGGATGAACTGGCAGGCGACCTGGCGACCAACCTCTTCGACCCTGAGACAAAGCAAGTGGTCTTCGTCCCGCAACTGGGACAGAACTCTCAATTCACAGACCCGTCCTATCACCTGCCGCATTTTTATCAACTCTGGTCACTTTGGGCGGACAAGGATAACGAATTCTGGGCGGAAGCCGCACAGATCAGCCGCGACTATTTAGAAACCGCTGTGAACCGTCAAACTGGACTTGCCCCCAACTATTCCTACTTCGACGGCAGGCCCTACAACGACGAATACAATGGTAACTTCCGTTACGATGCCTTTCGCGTCGGTGCAAACGTGGGCGTGGATCACATCTGGTTCAGATCCAGCGAATGGCATGTCGAACAATCCAATCGCCTCTTGGATTTCTTCGCCTCACAAGGCATGGACGATTACAAAGCCGAATATTTGCTGACAGGTGAACCTCAGGTTGGTCATCGTTCCTCAGGCTTGATTGCTACAAATGCCGTTGCCGCCCTCGCTGCTGATCCCGAAAAAGGCAAACCATTCGTGCAAGCATTATGGGATTTGGATGTCCCTACTGGTAAATATCGTTATTACGATGGTTTGTTGATGATGTTGGGCTTGTTACAGGTAAGCGGCAATTTCCGCATCTACGAGCCTGGCACTGCACCCGTGGGACAAGCCTTCCCAACACCTAAACCTGAGGTAATGGGAAAGTTCGCTCCGCGGACAGGACACGCTCTGTTGTTGATTGGTCAGGATGCCAAAAGTGTTGATGCCTATTTCGATGCCACAGTCACCGCGCCGGGCGGCGTGGCGATGAATGCGTCACTGCACCTGAATGACTTGGAGGATTTGGATTATCTGGCTGGAAAATATCCAAAGAGCACATTGTCTGTTGGCGTTGACGTGCAAGACTCGCTCAACGATATCGCAGCTGGAAAAGTCGATGAGGAGATAGACCATTTACTCGATGCGTTGACCGCATACGACCGCCCTGTATTTCTCCGTTTGGCATACGGATTCGATCATCCGTCGAATCAGTATGAGCCCGATGTATTTGTCTCAGCGTGGAAAAAATTCCATGAACGGATTCAGCTGAAGGGTAGTACGAACGTTGCTCTCGTGTGGGAATCATCTTCTTGCGAAGAGTCCAGCATTGCAGGTTGGTATCCAGGCAACGAGTTTGTGGATTGGGTTGGGATTTCATACTGCGATGGGGATTCCATAGAAACAAAAATCCAGTTTGCGCGTGAACATCTCAAACCTGTGATGCTCAGCGTCGCGCCGTCAAGTTCAGCTGCGGACTGGAACGAATGGTTCGTACCTTTCTTTCAATTCGTGACTGACAACAATGATGTTGTACGCGCAGTAACATATCTCAACACAGGTAGCAGCCGCATTGACTTGAACGCCGATTTTTTGAAAAGCTGGAAGGATGAGACCAAGCAATCATTCTGGTTGCGTGCTAGCCCCAAGTTGTTTAGTGAACTGGGTTTTGCAGAGTAACTACACCTACGCTCTCGGTGGCGTCCCCGCCGCCGAGGACGGCGGCTCGAGAAATTCTGTTATAAGGAGCATTGCA
>DAINRK010000138.1:5989-9625 GCA_036741855.1 Anaerolineales bacterium | reverse complement strand
TCTGTGTCTCGGCACTCTCGGCTGAACGTTGGCCCAGAAACGCGGGCGTAGTACAGTGGTAGTACGTCTCCTTGCCAAGGAGAAGGTCGTGAGTTCGAATCTCATCGCCCGCTCTTGTATTTCTAAATGGCGTCGTGGCCAAGTGGTAAGGCAAGGGTCTGCAAAACCCTTATTCAGGGGTTCGAATCCCCTCGACGCCTCTAACAATCTACCATGGATGATCAATTAGGCGCCGTGAGGCGTCTTTTTTTGTTCGTTGTATCTTTATCGCAGTTTAATTGATCAGGGTGCTTTGTTATATAATGGCATCCAGTCGCCTGCGTATCTGCGGATCAGCCTCATGAAAATTTTATATGTGGAAGATGAAATCGCTCATGTCGTGTTAACACAGCGAACTCTGGAGGATAATATTCAGCACGAGTTCACATTGTTACACGCTGAGATGATCAGCGATGCGTTGCGCATCCTCGATGCAGAGCCAGATATCGATTTGATTCTGAGCGACTTGCGCCTTCCAGATGGAACAGGGTTGGATTTACTGAAAAAAGTCCGTGAGCGTTCCTCACCGCCTGCGGTCGTTCTTGTGACAGGACAGGGAGATCAAGAGAACGCCGTAGCTGCCCTCAAAGCAGGGGCAGCGGATTATCTGGTCAAGCAAAGTGATTATCTGCACCGCTTACCCATCGTAATCAGCAATGCAATTGCACAAAACCGTTACGTGCGCGAGCAGGCAGCTTTGCGCGAAGCAGAAATTAAGTACCAATCGCTCGTGGAACAAATTCCTGCCGTTGTGTTTTTGGATAAAGCGGATGAATCCGAAGCCACTTTTTATATGAGCCCGCGCATTAAGGAACTAACTGGCTATACACCCGATGAATGGTATGCAATCCCAGATATATGGTTCAAATCCATACATCCTGCTGATCAGGAAAGAATCAATGAAGCTTATGAGAAATCGCATGAAAATGGAATCGCTTTCTCCGAAGAGTATCGGTTCATACGGCGTGACGGGCGAACGATCTGGATCAAAGAGGACACCAATCTCATTCGTGATGGAAACAGGAATCCCCTGTATTGGCAAGGCATCCTCCTGGATATCACCCAGGAAAAAGAATCCCAGGCATCTATTCGAGAAAGTGAAGAACGATTCCGCCGCATCTTTCACTCCTCTCCAATTGCAACTTGTGTGGTTACATTGGAAGATGGAAGATTTATCGACGCAAACCAGGCATTCCTGAATTTGATCGGAACATCACTTGAAAGTTTGATCGGGAATACATCGGTGGAACTGGGTTATTGGGACAAAGGCGGGGATAGAGAATCTTTTGTACAAAAACTCAAGGAACAGGGGACACTGCAGGGAATTGAAATTCAGTATGTTAATGTTCCCAATGGCCCTAAAGATACGCTGGCATACTATGAATTGATCGAACTAGGCGGAAAGTCTTGTGTGCTGTCAATGTTTTATGAGGTAACCGAACAAAAGAAAGCCCAAAAGGCCCTGCAAAGGCAATTGGAAGAGTTATCCGTCTTGCATACTGTTGCTACTGCCGGCGCAGAAAGTTATTCGGAAGATGAGATGATTGAGCGAGTAACAAAAATTACAAGCAAGGTATATCCCGAGGTTTGTGGCATCCTTCAACTGAATGATAAGGGTGATACCCTCAGTCCACATCCGTCCTATTTGGGAGCAGATGTTTCGAACTGGAGGAGCGGTTATCCCATCTCCCAGGGAATAACCGGCAAAGCCGTTTTGCTTGGCAAAACTATTCGTAGTGGTGATATATCAAATGATTCAGAATATATCGAGATTGCGTCTGATATCCGTTCGGAATTGTGCGTTCCCATCCGGGTGAATGAGCGCATTATCGGTGTATTGAATGTTGAGAGCAGAACGCCAAATGCCTTCGAAGAGAGTGATGAAAGAATTCTTAATACGATAGCGGGGGGACTCGGCACTGCTCTGGAAAAACTTCGGCTTTTCAAAGAAGAACAGCAAAGACGCCAGGAGGCAGAGACCTTACGACGGGCAGCGACGGCCATATCATCCTCGCTTGACCCAAACACAGTTGCCAAGGAAATATTGACGGCACTCAAACAAATAATCACGTTCAATAGCGGAAGTGTCTTTCTTCATGAAGGTGACAAATTAAGAATCGCGATGGTAGATGGATATCACCATTCAGCGGAATTGAAAGACTTGACCTTTCCTGAAGATGATGAATTTTTCCAGATGGTCAAAATTACTCGTCAGCCGATCATTGTGGAAGATGCGCAAAAAGACACCCGATTTAAGCATTGGGGAGAATCGACCTCTGTGCGTGGATGGATGGTTGTGCCTCTTATTTCACGTGGAAGGGTGATTGGAGCAATTACACTTGACAGTTTGCAACCAGGAACGTTTGATGAGAACGTTGGCTATACAGCAATGGCATTTGCATACCAAGCTGCGGCTGCCATTGAAAATGCGCGTTTATATGACGAAACACAACGTCGCCTAAACGAGCTGGAAACCATCAACCGTCTTTCAGCCTCTCTGCGGATGACCCAGCCCATCAAAGAGATGCTGGAAATCTTACTCAACGAAACTCTGAAGATTATCCAAACAGAGCATGGCTCAATCTGGCTTTATGATGCTGCCCTAGATAAACTTGCGCAGCGCGCAGAGCGAGGTGAATTTGTTAACTCTAAGACCAAGACGGTAAGAACAGGAACCAGCAGTATTGTGAGCCATGTATTTCTCTCAGGGAAAACCTACATCTCTGAGGAATTCGTCAGTGACCCTCTGGTAAATCGAGATAACCTGGATATCACACTAGCAGGATTGGGCGGAGTGTGCATCCCAATTCAATCAACTGCAGGCACAATCGGGGTTTTGATGATTGGTATAAAAAAGGGACGACAGATTGATGATCAGAACGGTTTGTTGACCACGCTGGCAGAAATTGGTGGCAACGCCATTCACCGCGCTCAATTATTTGAGCATAATCGGGAGCAAATACGGAGGCTGACGACATTGCGTGATATTGACTCCGCCATCGCATCCTCCTTTGACTTACGCTTGACCTTAAACATTTTGATGGATCAAACGATCAAACATCTGAATGTAAACGCTATTGACATCGGTCTTTATCATCAGGAACTCCAGAGCATTACGTACATCGGAGGTTCCGGGTTTCAATCCTCGAGCGCTTCCCGCGTACAGACAAGAATTGGTGAAGGGCTCGCCGGACAGGTCATCATCAAACAAAAACCCTTTCATCTTACAGACCTGCAAAATTCGCCTGAAATCAAAAATGAACCTCTGTTAAAGCGCGAAGGATTTGTCACTTACATCGGTATCCCACTGATCGTAAAGGGACAAATCAAAGGCGTATTTGAAGTATTCCATCGCACACCTCTTTTACCAACAGCAGATTGGATGGAATTCTTGCATACACTGGCCGGCCAGGCAGCGATCGCAATCGACAATTCCCAATTATTTGAGAATTTGCAACGCTCGAATCAGGAACTGATACAAGCTTATGACACCACGTTGGAAGGCTGGGCACGTGCATTAGAACTTCGCGACCGGGAAACTGAAGGTCATACACGTCGCGTAACGGATCTAACGCTGCGACTTGCAAAATACATAGG
>DAINRK010000138.1:0-5979 GCA_036741855.1 Anaerolineales bacterium | reverse complement strand
ACATAGGGATCAATGATACCGAGATGATAAACATACATCGCGGTGTTTTGCTTCATGACATTGGCAAAATGGGCGTTCCAGATCAAATTCTCAAGAAATCCGGCCCACTTAATGAAGGTGAATGGTCTGAAATGCGTCAGCACCCGGTTTATGCTCATAACCTCCTTTCTCCCATTTTGTTCCTGCGCGGCGCATTGGATATCCCCTATTGTCACCATGAACACTGGGACGGCAGCGGTTATCCACGCGGCCTAAAAGGTGAACAAATCCCTCATGCCGCGCGTATCTTTTCGGTGGTCGATATCTGGGATGCTCTACTCTCTGACCGTCCCTATCGCAAGGCATGGCCACAAGAAGAAGTGACGCAATACTTGAAGGATATTGCAGGTACGCTTCTTGACCCCACGGTTGTGGAAGTATTTCTAAAAATGATTGCTGAAGAGCAATCAATGACGGGATAATCGATCTACTATCCCGTTATTGTTTTACTTAACGCGCAAAAATCTGCGTTTCCCCACCTGTAGGACACCGCCGTGCGGAAAAGGCAGATCACCACGTTCTAAAGTTTCGCCGTCCAGCCTGACACCCCTTTGATCGAAAAGACGGCGTGCTTCACTTTTGCTAGAGGCCATCTTTGCATCAAGGATTACATCCAGTACGGTCTGACCAGCGCGTAGATCATATTCAGGTATTTCATCGGGAGTTTCTTTTTGCTGAAAGGTCTTAATGAACGTCTCTTCTGCTTTTTGAGCATCTTGGTCGCCGTAGAATATGCTGGTGATCTCACAAGCCAGTTTCATTTTTGCATCGCGGGGGTGAAGCGTTCCTCCTGCTAGTTCTTTTTCGAACTGATCAATCTCTTGCGGACTCCAACGCGTGGCAAGACGCATATATTTGCCCATTGCCAAATCGGGAATGGACATCAATTTCCCATACATGTCGTCTGCGCTTGTATTGATGGGCACGATGTTTCCGGTTGACTTCGACATTCGCTGCACACCATCGGTGCCCGGCAGGATACCCGTGATGATGCCAACCAATGGTTTCTGCCCCAGAGCCTCCTGCAATTTGCGTCCGGCAACGATGATGTTAAATAGCTGGTCTGTTCCGCCAACCTGAACATCGGTTTTCATCGCAACTGCATCATAGCCTTGCATCAACGCGTAGAATGTTTCGTGCAGGAAGATTGGCTCACCCTTTTCAAGACGGTTCGCGAAGTTTTCGCGCGCTAAAAATTGTTGCACGGTAAAGTTCTGTCCCAGTCGAATCAAATCAACCAAGGATAGTTCGCTCAACCACTCTCCGTTGTAGCGAACCTTTGTCTTATGCTTATCAAGTACGCGAAATGCCTGTTCAGCGTACGTCTTTGAATTTTCTGCGACTTGCTCCTCGGTCAGAATAGGACGTGCTTTATTCTTATCCGAAGGATCGCCCACAAGGGCAGTGTAACTCCCAATAAGAAAAGTCACCTCATGGCCTAAGTCCTGAAACTGGCGCAGTTTACGCATTGTGATCGTATGACCAAGATGCAGATCAGTAGAGGTTGGGTCGTATCCGCAGTAGACGCGCAGGGGCCTACCCTCCTTTTGCGCATCCAGCAAACGCTGGCGCAACTCAGCAGTCATAGCGTTCTTCAATTCTTCATCGCCATATTCTGTGCCCTGCATGAGTAGTTCGACTTGTTCTTCGATGTTCATATGAACCTCCTGCGAGATTGACAAAATAAAAACGCGCCCGCGATGGAGGGCGCGTTCTAACACACCATCGCAGATTCTAGGGATGGGTGTAATAATAGTTGCTCGCGAGCTTCAATCCAGACATAGGTTAATTATACAGCATCACTGCCCAAGATTGAAGGTAAACGACCAGGGACCTGTCACTGTATAGAACTCATCACTATAGACGATCTGCTCCGCCTCTTCCTGAGACATGGCATCGGGCTTGCTGACGATCTGCATTGCCTCTACTCCATTGACATCTGTACAATTGAGCGAAATGGCAATACCGCGTTCGCTCAACGTTTGTTGGATTTTGGGCATGTAGATTGCGCAGTAATCTTCAGCGCGCGGTGGGGCCGCAATTGCATCCACCGTGATCGTTACGGCTGACAAATCTGCATCAGGTGGAATGTTTAAGAACGCAAGTGTGTCACAGCGTTTGCCGGCCTGACCTTCAACAGGCTCCTGCAAGCTTAGTAACGTTGAGCCAAAGTCAAAGATTGTCGCGTCTGCGTATTGCAGGGTCGCTCCCCAGACCGACCAATCTGAACCATCCAGCAGGGTATAACACACATCCACGTTTACCTGCTTGCCGTCGCGCCAGGCGCGGTCTGCAGTCACTTCGATTCCGCTAGTAAGCTGGCTGGATGTGACAGGCGCCGATTCAACGGTTGGATAGGATGGATCAATGTAGGCAGTGGGGCCAGTGGAGACCTCTGGTGGAGCAGAGAATGGTGCACAGGCTGAGAGAAGCAATGCCATCAAGATTAGTATATGTTTCATGGAAACTCCTAAATGTAGTTAATTGAGTCAGGCTAAGTGCCTGACTAGCCGGTTTTTTTTCGAACGAGCAAATCTTCCATCGCATTTTCCAGTTTTCCAAATTCAAACTGGAAGCCCAATTCTATCAAACGTTTGGGTTGTGAGTAGCATCCTTCTGTTAAGAGAACACTCATTTCGCCCAGCACCAATTTTAGCAAAAACGCCGGGACATGGAACCAATAAGGACGATGCAATGCTTTTGCGATTGCACGCATAAAATCGGTATTTGAAGTGGGCGTTGGCGAAATCACGTTATATGGACCTTTCGCTTTTTCGTCTTCAAGCAAGAATCGGACTGCATTGACTTGATCGATTATATGAATCCAGGGCACTGCCTGCTTGCCATGGCCAAACCTGCCTCCCAGGAACAGACGTGCAGGTAGAGCCATTAGAGGAAACATCCCGCCATTTTTTGCAAGCACAACCGCGTTACGAGCCATGATTCGGCGCACACCAAGCGCTTCCAGCGGTTCTGTAGCAGATTCCCATGAAACTGTGATCTGTGCCAGAAAATGCTCTGCCGGCGGAGTGGATTCATCCGCGATACCCTCTCCGTGCATTCTGTAACGATTGATACCTGAAGATTGAAGAAAGACGCGAGGGCGGCGAGAAGCCTTTTGAATAGCGGAGACAAGTGCAAGTCCCGGATTGACGCGCGAATCAACGAATTTCTGTTTTTGTTTACGAGTCCAGGGCCAGTGCTGTAATCCGAATCCTGCAAGGTGAATTACGGCGTCCACTTCATTGACAACATGCCCCCATCCGCTTGTGGATTTTCCATCCCATTGGATTTGATCGGAATGCTTGGGCGCGCGGCGGGTGAGGATGATTACTTCGTGGCGGTCATTTTTGAGGGAATTTGTGAGGGCCTTCCCAAGGAAGCCTGAGCCGCCTGCAATCAAGACCTTCATCACCATCTCCTATGACAAGTTCATGACACTCTCAGAGGCGCATTTTACGAATTCAAAAATTCGGCAGTATAATCGTGCCTATTATGGAGACCGAATGCACGAGCCGGTTTTGGTGCTAAACGCCAATTTTGAACCGATCAATGTGTGTACCACGCGCCGCGCCGTGGGTTTGTTGCTTGCTGGCAAAGCCGATATGGTCGTGAACGGGCGTGGACACATTCGGACGGTAAAAGAGTTGATCCCGCGACCTTCGGTCATACGGCTGGAGATGCAGGTTCATCGGCCGCGCCCTCACGTCAAGTTGACACGCCGCGAGGTATTTCGCCGCGACAATTATACCTGTCAGTACTGTGGAAAGCGCGAGGGAGGGCTGACCGTAGACCATGTTTTGCCTCGTCATCTGGGCGGCGAGCACATTTGGACAAATGTAGTAGCAGCGTGCCCGCACTGCAATCATCGCAAGGGAGGGCGCCGAGTGGATGAAGTTCATATGCGCCTGCTTCATATCCCCAAAGAGCCGCCTGCCAGTGCAATGTACATCTTCGGCAGGCATATCGACGAATACAATGAATGGGGACCGTATATCAACGGCTGGTAGTGCTCCCTGCTCTCACCCTCTCAAAAGAGAGGGAGTCTTTTTTAAATGTCAATCGTCATGAAATCTTTTGCAACGATGATTTCGCCTTTATACGTCTTGCGGGCTTCGGCGAGGATATCCCCTTTGGCAAATCGACCCGTTGGATAATGAATTAAATACAGTTTACCAACCTCGGCTTTTGTGGCGATCTCACCAGCCTGCTCTGCAGATGAATGCCCGAAGGACGCGCCAGCGGCTTCGTGGATGAGGATATCCACACCATTTGCCAGCCGTACAGTTTGCTCGCATGGTTCAGTATCGCAGGAATAAACTAATACCTTGTTGGGGATTTTGCATTCCACACGCAGGCCAATAGTTGGGATCATGTGATGCACGGGAGATGAAAATATCTTGAACTCTGAGCAATCGAGCACATGTGCCATTTCTGCCTCGGGTAGACGATAAAACCCAACCGGGAAGAAATTTGGCCATTCCGCCCAACCATAGAAGCCCATTAGATCTTCAAGCCGATCCATAGTGTAATGTAAGCCATAGATGTTGATCGGCTTGGTTCGGCCCATCAGCCACATGTCCATGAGAAGAAGCGGAACTCCCGACACATGATCAGGATGAAAGTGCGTAATGACAATATCGGTTAAATCATTGAAATCCACGCCCGCCTGTTCAAGCCTGACTACGGGCGTGCTCACGCAATCCACAAGGATGGTGCGCTGTTCGCCAATGATTACCAGATGGGTATTTTCATGGTCTTTGGTTGGAACTGCGTTGGATGAACCAAGTATGATGACTTTTGGCACACGCCCTCTTCTTTAATTACAAAACTGGAAAAAATATTTTGATCAGTCTGGGTGTTATATAAATTTCGATTATTGCCGCAACTGCAAGGAGAGGGATGGCAATACCAATAAATATTCTGAACCAATCGGCGAGAGAGATCAACAACATCTCTCCAAGGCTTTTATCTGCCTGCGGAGTCACGAGTTGGGCACCAGTCTTGAGCATGGCTGCCGTTGCCAGGAATACAGCCGATAATTCAAAGATTCCGTGAGGCAATAAACCTACGGCAAACACAGCAAGAGGCGAATAGCCAACCAGGCTTGCCGCACCTAGCACGCCTCCAACAAGCGCTATATTCACCATAAACAACGTCAACCCAAGCGTACCAAAAGAAACCAAACCTAATAAGAGAAATGCAACTGTCGTACGCGCATTATGGTAGAACAAAACTGGGGCCGGAATTCGCTCACCCAGCCTGTCCAAATTCGAGAGGTTCTCTGCCAAGAGTGTCCTGAGCTCGGTGACATGGTCAGGCGTTAGATCAAAATAATCTGGGACATTCATGATCACCCACGTATAGCTCACAATTCCTCCAACCAGGGCAAGTGCAATGACAATGAGCAATGGCCGCCGTAGTTGACGCAAAGTAACAGGGATTTCCATGCGATACCATTCAGATATGGTTTTTGCATCACCTATGAAACGATTGCGGAACGCACGCCATATCCACTTGAGATTAATTGTGTCAATTTCGCGCCCGAGCAGATATTCTCTGCGGAAGTGTGCCAGACCCAATCTGACTAACAATCCGGCAAGCAAAGTGACACCAACAATTGCAAACCATAACACATCTTCATTACCCCAAAATATCAAAACAGTCTCACCTTGTAACAGGAATGCAACTGGCACAACTACGAAAGAGGCGAGTAAATTTGCTGCGCGAATAGTGGTCGCCTGCACCGAAATCACAATGGCGGAACTGACCATCAGCACTGCATGAGCGAAGGTCAATAAAAAGATTAACGCCAGCATATACGCGCTGGGGAAAGCGACCTCACGGCGTGAGACCAGAATCAAATAGATCCCTATGGAGATATAACTGAAAACGAGCGGTGTGGTAATTCCCACCAACAGTTTCCCCAGATACATATGC
>DAINRK010000137.1:6088-9692 GCA_036741855.1 Anaerolineales bacterium | reverse complement strand
TTTATTGGATTGTTTCATAACTATGCATACATCTTCACATCGTCGTTTCAATCCCCTGACCGGTGAATGGGTGCTTGTCTCCCCGCATCGTGCCAACCGTCCATGGCATGGCCAGGTAGAAACAACACCACCGGAAAACCTGCCACCATACGACCCTAACTGTTATCTTTGTCCACGAAATGAAAGGGCAGGAGGTATCAGAAACCCCGACTATTCCTCCACATTTGTTTTCGATAACGACTATTCCTCGCTACTGCCGGCCGAAAATCCCGCCGATGCCGTTGACAACCCTCTGCTGGTCTCCGTTTATGAGCGGGGAATTTGTCGTGTCGTCTGTTTCAGCCCTCGTCACGATCTGACTTTGCCCGAGCTCGATCAAAGCGCCGTTGAAAACATTATCCGCACATGGACGAACCAGACTGTGGAGCTCGGCGCAAAGGATTTTGTTCAATATGTACAGATTTTTGAAAACAAAGGCGCGATGATGGGCTGTTCAAATCCTCACCCGCATAGCCAGGTTTGGGGAACTCAATATATCTCGAATGAGCCCGCTAAAGAGCTTGAAAATCAGAAGGCTTACTTTAACCAACACGGTCGGGCGCTTTTAGCAGATTACTTGGTCCAAGAACTGAGACACACCGAGCGTATTTTATTTTCAAATGATCATTTCATTGCACTTATTCCTTATTGGGCGGCATGGCCGTATGAAACCATGATTATCGCGCGTAGAAATGTTGCCTGGCTCAGTGAACTGACATCCGAAGAGATCAGCGCGCTCGCACAAACTCTCCAACGAATCACCACACGTTACGATAATCTTTTTGAAACTTCATTCCCCTACGCCATGGGATTTCACCAGGCCCCGTTTGACGGCCGACCCCATCCTGAATGGATCCTGCACGCGCACTTTTACCCTCCGTTACTGCGTTCGGCCACTGTGCGCAAATTCATGGCAGGATACGAAATGTTAGTGATGCCTCAGCGCGATATCACACCTGAATTCGCCGCCGAAAGCCTGCGCTCCCTCTCGGATTTTCATTACAAACTTCACTGAATGCTCCCTCTAACTCCTCCTCTTGGCTAAGGCCCTTCGCCTTAGGCCTTCAGCTTCATTCTCAAATTTGTAGAAATGCCATTTCGCTCCCTCGTGCTCCATGCTTAATCTCTGATAATCTCTACGATAAACTACAATGAGGCAGCTTTAGATCCAAAGAGCAAGAAATCAATTCAGACCAAGTTGTTCACAAAATGGTTGAGATCTCGACCTTCATTTAGAACACTTCCTCAATCTTACGCCACGGCCGGCGAAAGCTGGCCCACGGAAACATCGAGCAGTGATAACTTCGCGGACGTCTTCAAGGTAGCTATGTTGCTCTTAAAGCGACACGACAAAATCCGCTTCTCGATCTACGATCAGGTTCCAGATAGAATGACCTGGGATGAAATGATCAGGCAGCCTTTCTAGTCAAATAAATTTAGCTGCGTTCACCCAACGATGGTCATATAGTTTGTTGACCTGGTTATATAAATCTGATATCATATTTAAGGAAGCCTGAGGAGGGTACGCTTTAGAAGTCCGTCCATACCTTAAAAGCTTTAGCACCTAAGAATGCATACATTTAGGATTCAGGATAGAGACTAGCCACAGCGCCTTTAGTTACATATTTCTCTATGTATTTGTAACCTTTTTAGAAACTAACTGTCATGGTCTCAAGCTAAACACTTTACAAACAATTGCGTCATATGCTTCGTGATAGACGAACCAGCTAGATTTTCTGGGATGTAACCAAGTAAATATACAAGTTTGGCCGGCATTCTCATGTCGGAATGGCGGAGCGCGCTAGTAATGAAGCAAGCTGGTTGTCCAATGGGAAGATACTACAGCAATATCAATTGGTTGAAGTTGCAGGTTTTGTCGTAATCGTTCCCGCCGTGATCAAAATGCGGGGAGTATATTTACCAGCTAAACTCGCCGCATCTACATGTACATTGTATGGAGCAAGTCGAAGACATGCACCTTATAGTGGGACACTTTTAGTAAAGCCCTTCGAGAGATTGATCATACTAGTAACGCTCTCGCGAAGAATGTACTGAAGGCAATAAATTAACTCAAGTTGGAGTGGAAAAATATGGAAGCTTTACGAAAAATATGGGAAGCCTGGAAGAGGTTTGGCCAATTCATCGGCGATTTTATCGGCCGAGTGGTCTTGACTGTATTCTACTTTACTTTGTTCATGCCCTTTGGTTTGGGCGTGCGTTTTTTTGGTGACCCGCTGGCATTACGTCCGCATAGCGGCTCAAAATGGTTGGAACGCACAACCACAGATCTGACTTTCGACGATGCACGGAGGCTTTACTAATGTACATCTTAGGTATATCCTGTTACTATCACGACGCCGCCGCGGCTCTATTACAAGATGGTATGTTGGTGGCCGCCGCCGAGGAAGAGCGCTTTACCCGCGTAAAGCATGACTACAGCTTCCCAACTCATGCCATCGATTTTTGTTTGCGCCAGGCCGGGATTACAGCCAACGACCTGGACTATGTGGTCTTCTATGAGAAGCCACTGCAAAAATTCGAGCGAATCTTGCAGACCACCTTACAGACTTTCCCTCAGTCCTGGGGTGTATTCCGAGAGTCAATGATCACCTGGTTCAATGACAAGCTGTGGGTCAAAGGACACATCCTGACCAAGTTGAGCATTCCGGATGAGAAACTGCTTTTCGTAGAGCATCATTTGAGTCATGCTGCCAGCGCCGTTTTCTGTTCTCCCTACGACGAGGCAGCTGTTCTGACTATTGATGGCGTTGGGGAATGGACCACGGCGACCATAGGAAAAGCTACCGCCGATTGGGATGGACGAGGAAAGAACCAGATCGAATTGTTTGGAGAAGTGAAGTTCCCTCACTCTCTTGGACTCTTGTATTCGGCTTTCACTGCTTTTCTGGGCTTTCAGGTGAATGAGGGTGAATATAAAGTAATGGGTATGGCTCCGTACGGCCAGCCTACTCGGGTTGAGGATGTCTATAAGCTCTTCGAGGTTGGCGATGATGGCAGTTTTCGCCTGAACATGGAATACTTTTCCTTCCACCATTCCACCTCCAAGACCTTTAATGGGAATTTCACTAACGTATTTGGTGAGCCACGGGTGCACGAGTCAGATTTCTACACACCTACCACCCATCCTAAGAAAGATCATCCCCAGTGGGATGAATCTACCGCGAAGTTGAATCAGCACTACGCCAACATTGCCGCCAGTATTCAGTACGTCACTGAAGAAACGATGCTGAAGATGGCTAATTACGCCCACCAACGTACAGGTCTTAAGAAGTTATGCATGGCTGGCGGTGTAGCTTTGAACTCGGTCGCCAACGGTCGGATCCTACGGGAAACGCCTTTCGAGGATGTCTATATCCAACCCGCGGCTGGCGATTCGGGCGGCGCAGTCGGCGCAGCTCTATATGTCTATCACGTGCTCTTGGGCAAACCCAGGAAGTTCGTCATGGAGCACGCCTACTGGGGCCAGGCCTATTCGCCGGAAGAAACGAAAAGGGACATTCAAGCCACTGGCCGCTCTTACGAACTCGTCGAAGATCCCAATCGC
>DAINRK010000137.1:0-6078 GCA_036741855.1 Anaerolineales bacterium | reverse complement strand
CCGGGCAGAGATGATGGTAGATGATATGCTGGCAGGCAAGGTAATTGGTCTTTTTCAAGATCGCTTTGAGTGGGGACCCCGGGCCTTAGGGAACCGGTCCATTCTAGCCGACCCGCGACGGGCGGAGATGAAGAATATTGTCAATGCCCGCATCAAGTTTCGCGAACCCTTCCGCCCTTTTGCCCCCGTAATTTTGGAAGAGCGCGCCAGTGAATTTTATGCAGGCACGGGGGATCCTGCCCGTAATTTTCCCCTGCGATATATGCTGATGGTCTGTCCTACCAGGGATGGGTGCGGTGACCAGATCCAGGCGGTAACCCACGAAGGAGGTACCGGCCGAGTTCAAAGCGTACGTCGTGAAAGTAACCCATTATATTACCGGGCCATAGAACTTTTTGGTCAAGCGACCGGCGTGCCAGTGCTATTGAACACAAGCTTCAACTTGCGGGGTGAACCAATCGTAACAACCCCTGCAAATGCGCTGAACACATTTGGAAATAGCGATATTGATACGCTGTACGTAAACGATTTTGTTGTTAGGAAATAGCATTTTGGCCGGGGCAGCCCCAGTAATAATCCGGTTGATTGCTACCGTTATTATAGTAAGATCATAAACGAAGAGAAAGGAATGGCTAAGATGAAGAAATTCTTTCGCAGCATGGGTTCTAACTTTGGAGTGGTTAATGAGCTATTGTCATTTTTGTGGCAGCGCAAGCTTTGGTGGCTGATCCCAATGGTTGTTGTCCTGATGGTCTTCGGATTATTGCTCATTTTTGCTTCCGCTTCTGGAATCGGACCTTTTATTTATACACTCTTCTAATAAGGTTCCAGGTCTGACAGGCCGCCGATGCTTTCTTTGTGGGCGGGCTCGAATTTTTGATGAGCAGCCACCCAGAGCTTGGCCAGGAGTGTTTGCCTGAACGGATCATGTGACCGTAATAATTTAGACCTTGAAAAGAGGGGCACCTCGTTTCGCGAGATGTCTCTCTTATCATGGTATGACTGTTTTATTGGGGCTCGTAGGTGGCATTGTGGAAACTCCAAAGGCTTTATTTGAATTTCTAGAGCATTCTGCCGGAGTCGATTCGGATAAGACCGCCGTCATCGAACCTGGACAGGGTTCGATCACGTTCGGTGAACTTAACGCGGTTGCTAACCAGCTACGCGATCGACTGTACCACCTGGGAGTTCGCCGCGGAGATCGTGTGGGGATTTATCTGCATAAATCTATCGATTCTGTAGCAGCCATTTTTGGGATCCTAAAGGCTGGCGCTGCTTACGTTCCTGTCGATCCGGGGGCCCCGGTTTCTAGGAATGCTTATATCCTCTCTGACTGCCAGGTGAAGGCGGTGCTCATAGAAGATTGCTTCGTAAATGACCTAGCATCTGAATGGGGCGCTAAGGGGGATATTTCCCGGTTCTTAATATTGGACCGCACAGGTGGGGGTAGATATGTCAAAGCGATGTTAGATCAAGCTCAGGCAAGTATGCCCATTTCTCCAGCGGAAAGCGTGGACTCGTCTCTGGATGATCTTGCTTATATCCTTTACACCTCCGGTTCTACTGGCAAGCCCAAAGGAGTTATGCTAACAAATCGAGCAGCGATCAGTTTTGTGGATTGGTGTTCAGAGGCTTTCGGGCCTGATCCCAACGACCGTTTCTCCTCCCACGCGCCTTTTCACTTTGACCTTTCCATCTTGGATATCTATGTGCCAATTAAACACGGCGCCTCGCTAGTCTTGATCTCTGAGGAGATTGGGAAAGATCCTGTCCGTTTGGCTGCGACGATCGCAGAGAGCAAGCTCACGATTTGGTATTCGGCACCATCCATTTTGGGTTTCTTGGCCCAGTACGGGAAATTAGAACAATACGATTATTCGAGTCTCCAGATAGTGCTTTTTGCGGGTGAGGTTTTTCCAATCAAGCATCTTCGCGCTCTTAAGAAACTGATTCCAAATCCCAGGTATTTTAACCTTTATGGTCCAACAGAAACGAACGTTTGTACATTTTATGAAATTCCCCAAATCATAGAGGAAGACAGAACGAATCCTTTTCCTATTGGAAAAGCGTGCTCCAACTACCGGATTGGAGTCTTTGACGAGCTGGGCAGCACGGTGCCGCTTGGTAATGAAGGAGAGTTATGCGCGAACGGGGCGGGTATGATGATCGGCTATTGGAACCTACCTGAAAGAACAGCAAACGCTTTCCTGGTTGATGCATCAGGCACCAAATGGTACAAAACAGGAGATATTGTATTCGAGGGTCCGGATGGAAATTATATATACGTTGCCCGGCGAGATCGGATGGTGAAAAAGAGGGGTTACCGGATTGAGTTAGGTGAGATTGAGTCAGGTTTATATCGCCATCCAGCTATAAAAGAAGCTGCAGTAGTCGCTTTGCAGGATGACGATGGAGTGAAAATTAGAGCCTTCGTCAGTCACCAAAGAGATAGCCGTCCTTCGGTCATCGAGTTAAAACAATTCTGCGCACAAAACCTCCCCGCTTACATGGTGCCTGACCGCTTTTCTTTCTTAGATATTCTCCCGAAAACATCTACAGATAAGATCGATTACCAAAAACTTAAGGAAATCTCCTCAATGGACGCCTAGCCTGTTCCAGAGGAGGCAACTCGATCGGGGCTTTTGATGCAGTTGGATTATATATGAATTCCGTAAAACGTAGCGTGGACAGACCAGGTACAGTAGCCATTCCCTACGGAAACGAAATAGATGGTATCACTGAGGTAATATCAGACGAGCTCAATGCACTGGCCTATCAACCTGTACATTTTCAGATTGGCTCTCTCATACCTGAAAAAGCCGAAGTGGTTTTCTCTTTTGGTCCATACGGAAAGTTCTTAACTATCCCGCGCCAATTAGCCAAAATGCCTCCCGACCGAAAGCCAATTTTCGTCCATTGGAATACCGAAGGGATCCCTGATCTGAGGATTCCCTGGAAAATCATGAGCTCAATCGCCGGATGGCGTTCCTGGTTGGGGAGAGTCCAGGATGCTCGGAATGGTTTTGTAAGCATCCCCGGAATCGACAGGCTCTTCTCTCTAATCGAATCCCGAATGCTGCGTTTTCGTTACCTTGGAGATTACTATTATGCACATCGTCGAGGTTGGTTAGATATCTTTGCAGATACATCTGAGATCTATGCTGAGATACACCGCCGACATGGATTACCAACAATAGTCTCACATTGGGGAGCAACACCACAATGGTACAAGGATCTGGGTTTGGAAAGAGATATTGATGTCCTGTGGATGGGAACACGAGGGACAAAAAGACGTAGCATAATATTAGACCGGGTGAGAAGCGAACTTGAGGTCAAAGGGGTCCGAATGCATGTAGCAGACGGAGAAGAGAACCCATTTATATTCGGTGATGAGCGCATTTATTACCTGAATCGATCCAAAATCACCCTAAATATTACCCGCACCTGGTACGACGATAACTTTTCCCGCATTGCTCTGGCAGCTCCAAACCGCTCCTTAATCGTTTCTGAAACAATTCTCCCCCATTGTCCAAGTTTTCATGCAGGAAAACATTTTGTGTCTGTTCCGGTCGAAGCACTTGCCGAGACGATTTTGTACTATTTGCATCATGAAGAAGAAAGATTGCGAATTGTTGACAATGCTTATCATTTGGTCACTACCAAACTTGTATTCCGGGAAAGTATTAGGTCAATCATGGATGCTGTAAACCGAGTGTATCAATCGATCCATCCAATCGATCATAGCCAAGTACTGAATGTTTATAACCTACCTGGCTGACGACATCTAATCGTCTGTGAACTCTGTCAAGAAAAGTTTCTATTGTTTTAGTAAATTTCTAACCCCTGAAGAATGGTTGAAGACTATACCTGTTTGAAATTTCATACGAAAAAGGTTTTCATCCTCGAAGGATGAAAAATGCGGATTTTATTTCTCACCAACTTTTATCTGGTTAATGGATCGGGCGGAGAGGAGCAATCTTGTCAGCAAGTGGTCGATGGCTTAAAGCAGCGAGGCCATGCAACGCTGGTTTTGACCAGTATGCACGGCTCCAACAATTCACCTGTAGAAGTAGACGGAATTTACCGGTCCTTGTACTTGGAGATGGATTTAGTTCCCTTGCGACACAGTATAACTTTCTTCACCAAGAGAAAGGCAAGAGAAAGACATAATTTACAGGTCTTTGAGCGCGTTATTCAGCAATATGATCCAGACATCATCTTCATTTGGGGCATGTGGAACCTGCCCCATTCGCTTCCAGCTTTTGCTGAAGCCCGGTATCCCCATAAAGTCGTTTATCGTTTTGCTACGTACTGGCCAACATTGCCCAGCCAACACGAGTTCTATTGGCGTACCCCTGGGCGCAACTGGTACAGCCGGCTTCCTAAGCAAATATTAGGCCATGTAGCTCTGGCGATGTTGGCTAAAGAGACTCAGAAAGCGCCGTTGGAATTTCGCCATTCTATCTGTGTTAGCGTTGCGACTCGAAATGTCTTGGTCGAGGCTGGAGTGCCTGTTTCGCACGCGCGGATCATTCATACTGGTATGGACGTTAAGCGCTACTTGAACAGCGGCGCACAGCACTGGCTGCACGATAAAGACCCAAACCTGAACTTGCTTTACGCTGGGCGCATCTATCCCGAAAAGGGTATTGACACCTTGATCGACGCAATGATTAAGCTGATTTACGGTCAAGGCAAGCGAAATATCAGGTTGAATCTGGCAGGTTCTGGTTCCGTTGATTACGAAAACCACTTGCGCCAACTTGTAAAACAAGCAGAGTTAACCGAGTACGTATCGTTCTTGGGGTGGGTACCACCTGAGGAAATGCCTGGATTGCTGCACAAATTTGACGTGCTTTTGCTGCCGTCTATCTGGCCGGAGCCATTTTCGCGGGCGGTACTGGAGGGCATGATATCAGGGTTAGTCGTTGTGGCAACACGAACAGGAGGGACACCCGAGATAATTTCAGATGGGGAAAACGGATTGCTTTTCATGCCAAATGATCCTGTCGGTTTAGCGAAGAAGATCTCTCATCTTGTAGATGATCCTGAATCACGCAATAAAATGGGGTACGCTGGTAGGCAAACCATATTGGAACGATTTACCATGACGAAAATGATGGATGAGATCGAGAGCTTTCTCCAAGATGTCGCATATGTTTCGACCGCGGAGAAAGCTGCTCAATTAGAGCCTATGCAGAACACCAGGTAAGCTACCTGGCTTCCATTGCTGGAGAGATGTATCATAACTTATAGAGGTGGCACAATCTTGGAACCAGTACCAACAACTAGCGTTATCATTCCAACCCACAACCGCAAGGACTCGCTGCTTCAAACGCTTGATAGTCTAAGACAGCAAACCTTCCCTATGGACCGGTTAGTGGTTGTCGTCGTTGATGATGGTTCTACGGATGATACCCAAACCATAGCCCGCCAGCAGTTTCCTTTTACTTTCCGTTACTTACAGCAGAAAAATCAAGGAGCAACGGCAGCTCGCAACTATGGGGCCACGAGCAGCCAGTCTGAAATCCTAGTTTTTATTGATGATGATATAACTATTTCGCCGCAGACTCTCGAAGCTATGGCTGAGACGTGTGGCCAAAATACAAAGGTTCTTGCGATGGGGACAATAAACAAGCGCTGTAGCGTGAACTCATCGGTCTATACACCGGTCGTGCTAACTATGGCGGACCATTCTTTGATTGCACATGACGATGTTGAGTTTCATTTTGTTGATTGTAATTCGGAACTTCTCGCGTGTAGGCGCCGCGACTTTTTTGACATTGGCATGTTTCAAGACCCAACTGGGGGGCACGGCTGGCCAAATTGGGACGATGTTGATTTTGGATATCGGGCCCATCTGAAAGGTTTTCGGCTTTTAGGAAGAAGCAAAGCAATTGCTGAACATTGGGATTATTCTATTTCTAACCGAACAATGGCTTGTCAGAGGTTCTATCGAGCTGGTAGGTCCGCTGTATGGTTGTTCAAAAGGCACCCGGAGCTTCAGGCACTTATACCCATGCTCAATGACAAAACTCCTCTGGCTTGGGGAAAGGACTCGCCCCTTCTCATGGCCCG
>DAINRK010000136.1:2973-9781 GCA_036741855.1 Anaerolineales bacterium | reverse complement strand
ACATAGGAAGTCTCCAACTCGCCTGCATGTCCCATTCCACCAATCGCCGATGTCCGATATTTTGGAATGACTACGGAGCCAATTCTGCCTGATGTGTGAAGCCAGGTTGTTGCGCAAAAAATTCGGCGATGTCGCTCACCAGCGTACTTTACGATGTTAACTAAAAACGACACATTGCCGCCATGTCCGCTCATGAGATAAAAACGATCAAATCCGCGTTGAACGAGCACATCGATCACTGCCAACCAGAAGTCTTCAAAGGCGCGCCCGCCTGCATTCATTGTTCCCGCAAACGAGGCGCGATGTGTACTGACTCCATAAGGCATGAGAGGCATCACATAACTGCGCGTAGGCACTTCGGCGGCTGTACCTTGTGCAACAGCATTGATAATAATGTTATCCGTGGAGAGGGGGAGATGATAACCATGTTGTTCCGTATGACCAATTGGAAACAAAATAACTATATCCCGTTCAGAGTCTGGAGGTATCAAAGGAGTATTTCTTAAATGTGTTGGATGTGGAAGGCGAAGGAAGAATGATGATCGATGAAGAATGAATGACGATTGTGGGTCAATTCCGGAGGGTGCGAGACAATATACTCGTGAGAAACCATCATCTCTTAAACTATCCAGAAGGTTCGAAATATACTGAAAGAAGATTGGCTCCGGGATTTCGAGTCCACTCCCGCGCCATCCAAATGGAAAAGGTGGAAGGAGTCCGATTCGGGGTGGATGACTCAATTGACTAGCGAGCAGCTCCAGGTCGTAGTCTGAGCCGAGAGGGAGCACAAGAGTTGTATCCCGTGGCAGCTCCGCCACAGCATCCCAGGTCAGGTCATCATAGTTGAAGTACGTAGTCATTTAAATGCCTCCATGAATTTAGTTCTTGCGTATAGCCATATTATTGCTGCATTATTCCTCTACATACTTATCTTCAATAACATCACAACAGATACAAACATAGTGCCTATTCTCAACATCGAAACTACAGTAAAATGAGGGCGAATGTACATGACTGAAGCTTCAGTAGGTACGCATATCAAAACACAAGAATATATGTTGTAGTTTCTGCATTGCGGCTGTAACGGCCCTGATGCAGTTTTTGTTTGGTGAACGTGAGATACATCAACTTTTTACATTCATGGAGGAGCAGGATGAAACAAAGATATATATTTCTTGTTTTGATGACGATATTGGCGCTGCTGATATCGTCCTGTGGGGGAATAGCTGCATCCGCACCAGTTGTACTGCGAATCGGGTGGGCAGGTAGCCCAGATACGGTGAACCCAGGCACTGCTGTTCTTTCGGAAGCATACACAATCTTTGCCTTAGTATACGATACGATCTATGAGTATCAACTCGACGGCACATATAAATTGGATGTGGCCGAAAGTGCAGATGTCTCTGACGACGGCTTGACATGGACGTTCAAAATCCGGGATGGCATCAAGTTCCATGATGGCCAGCCAATGACGGCAAAGGATGTAGCCTTCTCGGTTAACCTATATAAAAATAATGGCGACTTCATTTATTTGAACGCCTACACAACAAACTTTGATACGGTTGAAGCAACGGACGACAACACCGTTGTGATCACGTTGCTCAACGCCGTACCAAACATGGACTATTTGCTCTCGTATTTATACGTTGTCCCGGAGCACATTTGGAAGGACCATGCCGAAGCGCCAGCCTCCACTGAATTTGAGAACGTAGCGATGATTGGCACTGGTCCATTCAAGATGGTGGAATATAAGCAAAACGAGTTTGTGCATCTCGCGGCGAACAAGGATCATTTCAGCACTTCACCAAAGATCGACGAGGTTGTCTTCCAGACCTTTGAAAGCAACGATGTACTGGTCCAGTCGTTAAAGACTGGCCAGGTGGACATGATAACCGAAATGCCAGCCACCGCAGTGGAAGCATTGAAAGGCGATGCTAACATTAAAGTCTTAACTGGTTCACCTTACGCGCCTGCTGTTACAGACATCATTTTCAATCAGGCCAATCCTGAAAACTGCCCAACCGATGTCGGTGGCATCTGTTCAGGGCATCCTGCTTTGCTCGATCGAAACGTTCGTCTTGCGCTTGCTCATGCAACTGACAAGCAGAAGTTGATTGATGTTGTTCTGTTAGGGTTTGGCACCCCCGGGTTGACGCTAATTCCGGATGGATTAGGTCCCTGGTATAACAACACGCTTAATGATTATGAGTTTGATGTGGCGAAAGCCAACCAAATCCTTGATGACGCTGGCTATCTGGATACAGATGGTGATGAAGTTCGTGAAATGCCCGATGGCTCACGACCTTTGAATTTCAAACTGCACTGGCCCAGCGACAGTATTGACTCACCCAGAACAGCTGAACTGCTTAGTGAAATGTGGAAGGAAGTGGGTGTTACGCTGGAATTGCAGGCGATTGATCCCGATGCCCTCACTGCCGAATGCTGTCCTGCATTTGATTACGACATCATGATCTGGGGCTGGGGTTCTGATCCGGACCCAAATCTGTTACTCTCCGTCTACTCTACGGGTGAAATTCCAAACGGATATAACGAGACAGGCTACTCCAACCCTGCTTACGACGAACTCCATACTCAGCAGGGAATTGAACTGGACGCAGACAAACGGAGGGAGATCGTCTGGCAGATGCAGCAGATCGTTTTCGATGATGTTGTATACATCATCCCGTATTATGATCAGCAAATCCAGGCATATCGGGTCGATAGATTCTCCGGCTGGATTACGGACAAGCCGAAGCTTGAACTATCGGATATCAGTTCTTTGCTGGTGATCGAGCCAGTCCGATGAGATAACCTTTCGAATCAAGAGGGGCGGCATCATTCGCCGCCCCTCCTTTTGTTGCAACTCCAGGAGAAAATCTTGAGTCGATATCGCCATTTGCTGAAAAAGATCGGCTGGTCGGCTTTTACCATACTTTTCGTTCTTATTCTGAATTTTTTTCTCTTTCGCGTTCTCCCAGGCGATCCGGTAAAATCTGGAACCCACGACCCGCGTTTGAAGAAGGAAACTCAGGAAGCGCTACGAGTCCGCTTTGGTCTGGATAAACAGGTAATCAATTGCTTCGAGACTTTGAACCCGATTAAGCTCGGAAAGTGCGACCTCAACCCGTTCGATACCCAATTTTTCATTTATCTCCGCAATCTGACTCGGGGAGAGTTGGGATTCAGTTTTCATACGAACCGCCCTGTCGCAGATATTTTGGTAGAGCGGTTGTGGAATACAATTCTGTTGATTGGAGCGGGGCAAGTCCTTGCAATTATTGCCGGTATGGTTCTTGGCATCTTTGCTGCATGGAAGACGCGCACCTCCGTTGATTATGGAGCACTGATCACGGGCCTGGTGGCATGGAGCTTGCCAACGTTCTGGCTGGGTATCCTTCTCCTCTTTTGGGGAAGCAACAACGGATTTCCGATCGGAGGCAGAGTTACCCCAGGCACCAGTTCTTATCCTTTCTCTTATCAGGTCGGGGATATTGCAAAGCATATGATTCTTCCGACGTTGACCTATACGATCGTTTATATGGGTGAATACCTTCTGATCATGCGATCCAGTTTGATGGATGTGCTGTCAGAAGATTACATCCTGACGGCCAAGGCGAAGGGGTTGAGCGCTTTCCAAATCCTGAAAGATCACGCGCTAAAGAATGCGATGCTGCCAATTGTTACTATCGTTGCCATCAATCTTGGATTCACTGTGGCAGGAGCGATACAGATCGAGACCGTATTTTCGTGGCCAGGGCTGGGTGGCGCCGTTTTCGAAGCCATCAATCGGCGAGACTATCCGGTGCTTCAAGGAGTCTTCCTATTGATTGCAGTCAGTGTGGTGATTGCCAATTTGATTGCCGATCTGACCTATGCCTATCTCGACCCGCGAGTGCAGACGGAATAAAACATGGCTGTTCAAACTGTAGAATTAAAACCATCTACCGGTTCGTTATCGCGCCCAAGTTCTTGGACCACGCTTGGGAAAAACCGAATCGGGCTGGTCGGTTTGATCATGCTTGTAGCAGCTGTGGTAGTAGCAGTTTTTGCGTCAGTCCTTGCACCGTATGATCCTAAAACATCCGAGGGGATAACTTCAAGTGACATTTATCAACGCCCAAGCTCTGCACACTTGCTTGGCACCGATGATGCAGGCAAGGATGTGCTTTCCAGTTTTATTTATGGCTCACGAGTTTCCCTAATTGTTGGCTTCTTTGCCGCTTTTATTTCGATTGTTATCGGCGGCATAATCGGAATCGTTGCCGGTTTTTATGGTGGGCGGCTTGAAAATATCCTGATGCGATTTACCGATACAATGCTCGTCATCCCTGACCTGCCATTGATCATTGTAATTGTGGCATTGACCAAGCCCAGCCTGTTGAACATCATTTTCGTAATAGGCTTGCTCGGTTGGACCACAACCGCGCGCATTGTACGCTCCCAGACGCTCGCAGTGAAGTCGCGTAAATTCGTTTTGCGCGCCCGAGCGATTGGCGCAGGAAACTGGCATATTATCCAACACCACATCCTGCCGTTGGTACTGCCGTTACTTGTGGTCAACGCCATCCTCGTTATCTCTCTCGCCATTTTAGAGGAATCCACGTTGTCTTTTCTCGGGCTTGGTGATCCGACTGTGATCTCGTGGGGGCAAATGCTGAATTTTGCCTTTGGGCGTGGTGCTATGAGCGCCGGCGCATGGTGGGCATTAGTAGCGCCGGGGTTTGGCATCGTATGGATTGTCCTTGCGCTTACTCTGCTTGGGCATGGCTTGGAGCAGGTTCTAAACCCAAGGCTGGAATCTCATCATTTGATGCCGGGCCGGCCGGCGGTCCAGCAGGAAGCAATGCTTGGCATTTCGGCTCGCAGTTCACGCAACCCAAAGCCTGTCGTTCTCGATATTCAGAATCTTTCCATCCACTACATATCAGAGGATAAACCTCCCGCGCGTGCTGTGGAAAATGTCAGCTTTCAATTACATGAAGGTGAGTTGATGGGGTTGGTGGGAGAGAGTGGATGTGGCAAGACAACGCTTATGATGGCATTAATGAAACTCCTGCCAGCTGCTGGTCAAATCGTAAATGGAAAAATCTTATTCAATAATCAAGATCTGACCGCCATGAGCGAGGATGAAATTGCTGATGTTCGCTGGAGCGCAATTTCGATTATTTTTCAAGGCGCGATGAACGCGCTTAATCCAGTAAGAACTGTGGGAGAGCAGATCGCGGAAGCAATCAAAAAGCATGTTGCCATTTATCATGAAGCGCAGGTGGATGAGCGTGTGTCTGAGCTGCTTGAATTGGTGGGAATTGCTGAAGAACACAAGGATCATTTCCCGCATCAGTATTCTGGCGGCATGCGGCAAAGGGCAATGATCGCCATGGCTCTGGCTTGTTCGCCTCAAGTTGTAATTGCGGATGAACCCACAACAGCTCTGGATGTAATGATACAGGCTCAGATTTTGGAACTGCTTGATGATTTGCGAAAAAAGCTAGGGCTTGCAATCATCTTTGTGACTCACGATCTGGGTGTGGTGGCGGAGATGTGCGACTCTGTACTCGTGATGTATGGCGGTGTGACTGCCGAATATGCGAGCGTGGATACCATCTACAACGCGCCACGTCACCCCTACACTCAGGAATTACTCAAGGCGTTCCCAGACCTTTCCAAACCCGAAAAACGACTCTCTTCAATTCCGGGCTACCCTCCGAAATTGGACGCATTACCAGTGGGATGCCGTTTCGCGCCGCGCTGTCCGTTGGCGTTTGAGAGATGCTTTATTGAAATGCCTGCTCTCCATTCATTGAACGGCGGTGATCATATCGCGAGTTGTCATTTGGTAGAAAATTAATGATATGAATTTCCAAAGTCTCTTGTAGGTTTTATGTCTAACGATTTCATTCTCGAAGTAAAAAACTTGAAGAAATATTTTCAGGCGGGAAGACCGAGCTGGTTCTCGCTTAATGAAGATTACATCCATGCAGTCGATGACGTCGATTTGCAATTGCGCCGTGGGGAAGTGATCGCGCTCGTCGGTGAAAGCGGATGCGGTAAATCCACACTTTCACTTACCCTGATGGGACTCGAAAAAGCCACCGAGGGAAGCATTATTTTTGAAGGCAAAGATATCACGCATATTGATGATAGACAACGCAAGAAAATCCGGCAGCGGATTCAGATGGTCTTTCAGGATCCATATGAGTCTTTGAACCCAACCCAGACTATTGAAGAGATTGTTACTGAGCCTTTGATCGTTCATGGGATTTCTCCAAATCTGGATGAACGGCGCGAGCGTGTCCGACGCGCGCTGGAGGACGCGGGTTTGAAGCCTGCAGAAAGTTATTTACATCGTTTTCCGCATCAACTCTCCGGGGGGCAACGTCAGCGTGTGGTCATTGCTGGCGCCCTTGTGTTGGAGCCTCATCTCCTGCTTGCGGATGAGCCTGTCTCCATGCTGGATGTATCCATCCGCGCAGAGATCATCAATCTGTTGGCCGACCTGCGAAAATCGCGTGGTATCTCCGTCATCTTTATAACGCACGATCTTGGTACCGTCGGTTATTTTGCCGACCGAGTCGCTGTGATGTATCTTGGGCGTATTGTCGAGATCGGGACGATGACAGATGTATTAAAGAATCCACAGCATCCATATACTCAGGCTTTGCTATCAGTCATCCCTGTTCCCAACCCGCGGTTACGGAAAAAACGGATAATCCTTCAAGGTGAAACGCCTAACCCAATTGACTTGCCGTCAGGTTGTCGTTTTCACCCGCGCTGTCCAGTTGCCATTGATATATGCAAGCAAAATGAC
>DAINRK010000136.1:0-2873 GCA_036741855.1 Anaerolineales bacterium | reverse complement strand
TTCCTTCTCTTCTTTTTTTCTGAATCGGTTGCTCCTGTGTTCGCCTGGAAGGTCACTCCTTTCATGACCATGACGATCGGCGGCTGGTGTGTCGGCAATGCCTGGCTGGCTTATGTCACAGCTCGCCGCTGGGATTGGAAACTGGTTTACCCGGCACTCTACTATTTGTGGACATTTGGTATTACAGAGCTAGCGGTTCTAATTGCGTTTCGCGATAAGCTCGTCCTTGCGCATCCTGTTGCCTGGCTGTATTTCGTAACACTTTGTCTAAATGTGATCACAGCAATTGTTAGCTTGTGGGATTTTTTCCGTTCTCGCCCTTCACGAGAGGATTTTGGACCCGTTACGCAAACTTATCATCGTATAATGGCGCTGGGTTTTGTGATCATCGTCGGTCTTCTGGCGGTATTTGGTTTATTTGCTCAAGTTGGCGATATCGGTACGAATGGCGGGGTCTTTCCGGAAGTGATGTCACTATTTACACTGCGGAGTTTTGCCGTCTTTTATCTGTCGCTTACGATAGGCGCGCTTCCTCTGATCCGCGAGAGAAATCTTTCGGTGCTTCTCAATCATGCTTATGCCGCTTATGCGCTGGTCATCTTTATCACTGCTGCTATTTTTGCGTACATTGGCGTTTTCGATTTTTCCAATAAGCCTGGTCAACTCATCTATGCAGGCGCTTACTTTCTGGTAGGAATTCCGATCCTGCTCGTTCTTCTTAAAGAAGGTACTGGTCTGCGACAGGCATAAATGGATATCACCAGTCTGCAAAACCCGCGTGTCAAGCATATTGTCAAACTTCGCGATGACAAGAGGCAACGACAAAATGATGGATTAATGCTTGTCGAGGGCTATGACGAGATTCAACTCGCACTTTCTGCGGGATACAAACCACAGACCATTCTTTCTGCCCCCGAGCTTTCATCCCGTCAAATTGACCAAGTCAACGCTGAGTACATTACCGTTAACCGCGCGGTCTTTGAGAAGTTATCTTATCGGGAAAATCCCGATGGCTGGTTGGCGGTCTTCCCCATTCCACGCGTTTCTATGGATGAGCTCAAGTTGAGTGATTCACCGTTGCTGATTGTGGCTGAATCGATCGAGAAACCTGGCAATCTAGGCGCCATACTCCGGACAGCGGACGCGGCTCAAGTGGATGCTGTCATGGTCTGCGACCCGCGCGTGGATGCCTATAGTCCAAATGTCGTCCGGGCTTCACGCGGTACATTATTCACGGTTCCGGTAATTGAAACTAAGAGCGCACAGGCATTAGTCTTTTTACAACGACAAGGAATTCAAGTGCTTGCGGCGACTCCATCTGCTGAAGCGGAATATACGCGTCAGGATCTGCGCGGCCCGCTCGCAGTTGCAGTAGGAACCGAAAATGAGGGACTGAGCGATTTCTGGCTGAGTCAGGCCGATATGAGAGTGAAAATTCCAATGCTGGGAAAGGTCAATTCCTTGAATGTATCAGTTTCCACCGCGTTGATTGTCTATGAAACGTTAAGGCAAAGATCCTTGTCGCGCTGAGCGGAGAAACAAGAAAAGAATACCTTGTCGTTCAGCGCGAATGAGCATGTAGTGCGAAGTCAATGGCTTCCTCTATTTTCATTGTTTTCCCTTTTTTCCACGACGCTTCAAAAGCTATTTCCCCAATTTGTTCCCGTGTTCTTGGAATGAGTGAGGTGTAAAGTTTTTCACGTGAAGGATCAAGTGGGATATTCATCGTTTCGCGAAGATGATTTGCCGCGCCCCATAAGATGGCGGCGCGTTCTGTTTCCTCTTCCGCAGCAGCAACCTGTGCCAGACCTTCTAATGAATAAGCAATACCTAGTCTGTCCATTACTTCCACTTTAATACTTAGACTCTCCAAATGAAGCTTGAGCGCGCTTGCTAGGTTCTTCGCTAAATAAGCTGTCCCTGCCAGTCCTTCCAGTCCCCAGGCGATGTGTGTTTTGTCGCCATCCGCTCGAAATAGACTCAAACCCTGTTCCCACAAGTCTTTTGCTTTATTCAAATCTTCAAGCAGCTCATAACTTTCTGCAAGATTAAATAACAAAACGCCAATAGGCCTGTCTGCTCCGCTTTGTCGGGCAAATTTTAGTCCCTCTGTGAAATATCGAATGGATTGCTGGTTATCGCCCTGATCGCGTGCAGACAAACCCAAGTCGCCAAGTGCCCAGGAGGCGCGGTTCATATCGCCGATCTCTTTTGACATGTTGAGCGCACGATGCAGGAGCATATCCGCCTTTTTGAAGTCGCCACTGACGCGTGCATACCAGCCAGACTTTTGAAGCAGCAAAGCGCGTAAAGAAGAGGCAGGCATTTCGATCCCCAACAATTGATCCATCCATGCCCGCGCCTCGGCAGTATAGCCGCGAAACCAAAAGAAATCCGTGAGCGCTAATATCAATTCAGTTGTCTCTTCGATATAAGATTGCATGCCTTCAGAATCTCGATATGCAAGAGCCCAGGTAACTGCGGTGCGGATGTTATCGTAATCTGCTTCCAAACGATCCAACCATAGCTGCTTTTCAGGACCGTACAATCGTGATCGGAGTGCAAGGTTATGAAAGAACTCTAAGTGCTGCTGACGCGCAAATGATGTTTCATTGGCAGCTCCAAGCTTTTCAGAGGCATACTCACGAAGCGTTTCCAGCATGCTGTATCGCGCTTCTTCTCCAGGCAGGCGTTGGACATTGATAAATGATTTATCCACGAGGCGAGACAAAAGCTCAAACGTTGAGACGGTAGATTCTGTGTCAAATGCCACTGCCATTGCAGAGTCGAGAGTCCATCCCCCTGCAAAGACCGAGAGACGACGAAAGAGCATACGCTCCTGATCAGAGAGCAGATCATAGCTCCAATCGATC
>DAINRK010000135.1:1156-9786 GCA_036741855.1 Anaerolineales bacterium | reverse complement strand
GTGGTTCAAAAGCCATATCAGCATTTATCTATTGTGATTGACGCAAAAACAGGATTAGAAATCTTCAGGAATATGCAGCCACAAAATACACAATGAACGAGAGTGCTAAGGAACAATTGTTTGTCAAAATGTATCATGTGTCTGGATAAGCTAGTAGGATGTCAACCTCCTTACTTCGTATTGAAACGCATACCGGCCAACCTATAAGGATTAAAGACAGTGAACTACGAGTCCGCTCGCAAGTTGTTCAGCTTCGGCTGCCCATCGCAAATGGAGGGCTGATCTGGAATAGACCTGTGGACGTACTAGTGAGCAACTCGCATAGACAAGAACAAATTCTGCCCATCCAAGATTTGACACGAGTTGCAATTTTGATGCTCGCGGGGCTCTGTTTCACAAGTATGTTCTTCTTGATATTATTTAGACGCAAATAAGTTGAATCTTGAAAGGAAGGTAATCTATGACTGTTTTGTCAAATCCAAAACCAGAGGCAACTACACGAGTCGATCCCAACCAGTCCCTTATTACCATACAAACCACTCTGGATAAATTTCTGGGTGCGGCAGATGTTAAGGCTGTTTATGGTCCGCCCGTAAGCCAGGGTGAAAACGTCGTCATTCCAGCAGCCGAGGTTTTGAGCCTGGTTGGGTTCGGTCTAGGTTCGGGAGGTGGCTCTCAAGGGACGGCGGCGAACGCTAATACAGGCAGCGGTGTTGGTGGAGGCGGGGGCGGACGTGTGCTGGCTCGCCCGGTGGCTGCCATTATCATATCGTCCACCGGCGTGCGCGTGGAACCGATTGTGGATGTGACCAAAATTTCGTTGGCGGTATTCACTACACTAGGCTTCATGGCGGCGTTGCTCACTCGAATGAGGAGAACCAAGCCCCCAAAGTTGGATGTCTGACAGAGTCACAACGGGCGGCAATTAATAAACCCTTAACCATTCAATAACTTTAGCTTCAATAATTATTAAACTGGGAAACTTAGAATATTTCTGAATCAATAGGAGGATGGCGTCCGGCTTGGCCAGCAATGGAATGATCGCGTGATCTCCTCCTAAGGAAAGTGACATGAAATTCCTGTATGCAATAGCGATACTCGCTCAATTGGCAATCGCGTTTCTTTTCCGGGATGAGAATAGGGTGGCCTATCTGTTGTATTTATGGAACAATCTTTCAGGGTCTGTGATTCATGTGGGCAGGCATCAAATAAAACCTGCAAGAGTTTCAAAGTATAAAGAGACAAAATCCAATACAAGCATCGATACTGAAAATTCCTTCTTCCTGGAAAGATAAAGCTTACTTTAAGTACTAGTCTCCGGAAAGAGATGGATGACAAGGTTAAGGTTTGGCATTTCCACTGCGAAGAGGATTCGCGCCGAGATAAGAATGTGTGCCTCCACAACGGTTGACGAAAGCGCAAACGTATTCACAAGGAAATAAAGATTGATGAGAGCTCCAAGCTTTAACAACCAGAGAAAGATAGTAAAATCATTGAACATAGGCGAAACTCCTGGGACAATCCAACCCGGTAATACGCATGACCAATAGATGAATCAGTATCATCTACAAAGGGGGATGGTTACTTATTTCGATATGATTCATGTATCAAAGAGGTACGGGAGCACCGATGACAAAAGAACAGATTTATCAGGCGATTGTCACTTTTGTTGTTTTCCTTTTTGCTGTCTCGGCAATCGGATATTTGATTTTTCCCGCGGCGATGCTCAGCATTGTAGGGATTACGAGCAACAGTCAAATGGATTTCCTCGTGCGAACGCTCGCCGCGGCATTGGTGGCATTGATCCCAAGTTCGTGGAGCGCAAGAAAAAGAGGGAACGCCTCTCTTTTTCCTGGTATCGTATTTGGCCTCGCCACCTATATGTTCTTAAGTTCGATTGTCGATTTACACGCATTCTTAACCCACATTGTAAACAGCACCTCCATACCCAGTATAGCTTTGCGAGTCGTATTGGGCGCAGCACTCTTGTGGCTGATGCCACGACAATAAGGAGATTTATAGGCAGTGTCAATGGTCAAATGGAAGGCTATCTATGTTGAAATTTAGCGCAGACATAAAGGTTAATCGTCCGGTGGAAAAAGTATTTGCCTGGCTCACCAATGCCGAAAATCAGGGTAAGTTTGACAAGAGCTCACTCAAGATGGAGCTGCTTACTCCAGGTCCCTGGCGCGCAGGAAGCCAGTTTCGGGAGTTACGCGACATGGGAGGACGAAAGACGGAAGTGCTCTCCGAGATTGCAGAACTGGAACCGAACCGCCTATTCGTCATCCGCAGTAAGACGGGTCCTGTCTGGCTTGGTACATGGGTATTCGAACCAGAAGGCACTGGAACTCGCTTGCATTGGACGGGGCAACTGACCATGAATGGCTTTGCGCGGCTGCTCGAGCCCCTGATTGGCAAACAGATGAATAACCAAATCACAAAACAGTTTGTGCAACTACCGCAGTTGATCGAGAATGATATCCCTGAATGATCGTATTGAAGCCACGAAAAATAACAATTAAGTACGCGGATCCTCAATGATTAAAGGTCGTCTCTTTTATTGGCTGTTTCTTTTCGTTTTGATCCTTTCCAGTTGTACGATTGAACTCGACCAGCCAGCCATCGTGACCCCAGGTAATGAGTTCTCTTCTCCAACATTGCTTCCGGATGGAAGCCCTGCTGCTACTGCTCCTGCAATACCGACAAGGGTACCTGTCACATGGTCTGGCTTGAACCTGACAGGGGGTTTGGTTTATGTCAGTCCACCGGAGACCGGTGATGTTTCCTATTTCATCAGCATACGAAAACTAGATCTCCGCACCGGTGAGATCACGCCAATATTTACAACCACTGGCGACGACTGGATTTTTTATCTGACTGTTTCGCCAGATGCCAGGCAATTGATCATGTCTTATCTGCCTCCCTCACAGGGGGGTACGGCCCCCAGCCGAGCTTTATATATGATCCCGCTTGATGGAACGGCTGCACCTCATCTCATGTTTTCACCACTAACTCCTGATGATAATTATGTTCATGCTGAATGGTCACCGGATGGCAGGTATGTTTACTACGCTCACTATAATAACAATATTCGCCTTCCAAATATGATCGACCCCATTTACGATATTTTCCGAATCAGCTATCCGGAGGGTCAAATGGAAAAAATTGCTGATAACGCCTTCTGGCCAAGAATTTCTTCTGATTCAACCCGCCTTGTGTATGTCTCCATCAATCCGGATTCTGGGAAGAATGAACTTTATGTTGCAAATGCAGATGGAGGTAATGCCAGGAGAATCCTCTTATCCGGTTCAGCACCGGACATCATTGATGCTCCCATTTTCTCACCGGATGGAGGATCTGTGATCTTTAGTGCTCCGCCTCCTCCTCAAGCGTATCGGCCAAATTGGTTTGAAAGGCTCATGGGAATTCAAGTCGTTAAGGCGCATAGCATACCTTCTGATTGGTGGTCGGTGCCAGTTACGGGTGGAGCGCCTACTCGATTGACACAACTCCAGACGATTCGGCTCTTTGCAAGCCTCTCACCAGATAAAAAGCATATTGCCAGTTTGAGCGGAGAAGGCATATTCGTTATGGATCAGGAGGGGTCGAACCTGACACAGTTGCTTTTTGATCCGGGCGTTTCCGGCACAGTCAGTTGGATACCGTGAAATATGTGCATTGTTGTAGGGTCACCCCAACGAATACCTCTATCCTTTTGGAGAAAAATAGAGAGGTGAAGGTCCGATTTAAGTGGTAAGGTGGGAAATTATTCAGTGAGCGGCCAGGCTGATGTTTTCCCCGACGGTTCCCTGTAGCCGTTCCATATCACGCATCGGCAAGAGCATGTCAATGACAGGAGAATAGCCGAAAAAGAGGAGGGTGGGGCGTATGCCCAACCCTCCTCCTTTCCCGGATGATAGAGTACTATCTTCGCTTATCCATCGGAACAAAATCGCGGGTTCGTTCGCCCAGGTAAATCTGGCGCGGCCGGGCAATTTTCTGATCGGGATCGTTGAGCAACTCCACCCACTGGGACAGCCAGCCCACTGTACGGGGAATGGCGAAGAGGACAGGGAACATTGTCACCGGGAAGCCCATCGCCTGGTAGATGATGCCGGAGTAGAAATCTACGTTCGGGTATAGTTGCCGGCTCACGAAGTATTCGTCTTCCAGAGCGATGCGTTCGAGTTCGAGGGCGATGTCCAGAAGGGGATTGCGCCCACTCACTTCAAACACCTCGTCCGCGACCTGTTTGATAATGCGGGCGCGCGGGTCGTAATTTTTGTATACGCGGTGGCCGAAGCCGTAGAGCAAGGTTTCTTTGTTTTTGACGCGCGTGATGAAATCCGGGACGTTTTTGAGATGACCAATTTCCATCAACATACGAAGCACCTGCTCGTTCGCGCCGCCGTGCAGCGGGCCGTAGAGCGCGCCCGCCGCCCCGGCAACTGCCGAATATGGATCGGGCTGGCTGGAGCCGATGACGCGCATGGCCGCCGTGCCGCAGTTTTGCTCATGATCGGCGTGCAGGATGAAGAGAACGTCAAGTGCGTGTTCCAGGGCCGGTTTGGGGGTATATTTCACCTGCGTCATTTTGTCCAGCATGTTCAGGAAGTTGCCTGCATAGCTGAGATCGTTGTCAGGGTATACGTACGGAAGGCCGCGGCTGTGTCGGTAAGAGAACGCGGCAATGGTCGGGACTTTCGCAATCAGGCGGATGATTTGCTTGTGACGGGAGTCGGGGTCTTCAATATTGTTGGCTTCCGGATAAAAAGTGGACAGCGCCGCCACCGTACTGATAAACATCCCCATCGGGTGGGCGTCATACCGGAAGGCGTGCATCAGCTGCTTGATGTTCTCGTGCAGGAAGGTGTGGTGAGTAATTTCATGGACCCAATGGTCATACTGTTCTTTCGTGGGCAGTTCGCCATACATGATCAGGTAAGCTACCTCCAGGAAATTGCTCTTTTCGGCCAAATCGGCGATGGGGTAGCCGCGATATTCCAAAATCCCCAGATCGCCATCAATGTAGGTGATGGTGCTTTTGGTCGAGGCGGTGTTCATAAAACCCGGATCATAGGTCATCAGGCCAAAATCATCCTCTTTGACCTTGATCTTTCGCAGATCGATGGCCTTGATCGTATCGTGGGTGATGGGAACTTCATACGTTTTCCCGGTTCGGTTGTCGGTGATGGTGAGAGTGTCAGACATAGAGGCCTCCGTTAATTTCCAATTACCAATCAGTAATTGTTATTTCACTGTCTCGGTTGGTTCCGCTACTCCAGCAGCAGATTTTTTTGCGTTCGACCATTTCGGCTTCGTTGAGGTGGGCTCAAGCGGTGGCTGTAGTCATATATTCATGATACCACTCTCGAGTCCGAATCAAAACAAGATTGTGATTGCAGCTTTGGCAGATGGCTCAAGCTTCAAATTTTCCTAAAAAACACTTGACTTGGAGTCGACTCCAGGTGATACACTAGCCTTCGAGGTGAAATATGAAAATCATGGAAGTCAGTGAACAGTATAGTATTTCGTCGGATACTTTGCGTTACTATGAACGTATTGGACTCATCCCGCCAGTCAATCGCAACGGAAGCGGCATCAGAGATTACAACGAACTCGATCTTAGGCGGGTTGAATTTATTAAGTGCATGAGAAGCGCGGGGCTTCCCATCGAGGTGCTGATCGAGTACATCGCACTGGTGCAGAAGGGCGACAAAACCATTGAAGCCAGAAAAGAGATCCTGGTCGAACAGCGGGAGTTGCTTCTGGCAAGAATGAAAGAAATGCAAAAAACGCTGGATGTATTGGATCACAAGATTGAAATATATGAAAACGCTGTTTTGAAAAAAGAGAAGGAAATGATTCCATTAGAGGGCTAGAAAATTAATTTTCTTTACAACGATGGTTATTCCCTATGTCAAAAGATCGGGTTGAAACTTTTAGTGACGGCGTTTTTGCAATCATTTTGACGCCACTCGTCCTCGAATTGCTCGTGCCAAACATTGCAGATCATTCCAGCTTGAGCCAATGTGCTGCAGCCATGGCACCGTTGATTCCGAAAGTGATCAGTTTTGGATTGACGTTTGTATAGCGTGGACTCACTTGTTTGGGTGTTGACGTTTTATGCATTCTGGAGCTACGCAATCCATGCGAAGCTCTTTAAGGAAGATGAAATCGCAAAAGCTCCGGGTCAGAGACGCAGCATTCCTGCAATCACACTTTACACGTTATCAATTTTGTTTTCGTTTGTAAATGTTTAATTATCCCTGGCCCGCTTATTCATCGTTGCACTATTGTATTTTGTTCCAAATATGTTTCAAACTCGCATGGCGCCACAGTGAACCTATGAGAACAGGAGATATAAGATGACTGAATCAAAAGAACTATCGACCGCGCAGAAGCTGGTCGGCGATTTCGCGCCCAAGCTGGCGGAACTCACGGATGATGTCTTGTTTGGCGACGTCTGGGAACGTGTAGATCTATCAAAGCGTGACCGCAGCCTGATCACCGTCGCTGCACTCATCGCCAACGGAAACACAGAGCAACTTCCAGGTCACCTGAGCCGGGCTAAGGAGAACGGCCTGTCGGACGCCGAGCTCGCCGAGGTGATTATTCACCTGGCCTTCTACGCCGGGTGGCCGCGGGCGATGTCCGCCGTGCGGGTCGCGCGGGAGGTCTTCAAGAAGTAGTCACACCACATTCCCACGCGTTAGCAGTTCTACGTTCCTCGTGGCTGCGTATCGTACCAAAGGAGTACAGAAAATGGAAATCAAACGAAATGGCTCACAGCCTTCTATCAACGGACAGGCTGAGTATTTTACGGGTAATGTTCGCATCGACCCCCTGTTCCAAGCACCGGATCCGGCACGCGCGAGTGTGGCCAGTGTCACTTTCGAGTTCGGTGCTCGGACAGCCTGGCACAGCCATCCACTAGGGCAAACACTGATCGTCACAGCTGGCAACGGCTTGGTCCAAAGCTGGGGTGAACCGATCGAAAAGATCAGGCCGGGTGACGTGGTCTGGTCTCCACCAGGCGAGAAGCATTGGCATGGAGCTGCACCAACTACAACCATGACACATATCTCGATTGTGGAACAGCTCGAGGGCAAATCCGCCGACTGGATGGAGCAGGTCAACGACGAACAATACCAGGGGGACTCAAAGGCTGAATAACGAATAAAAGAAAAGAATGAGGTAATTAAGAATGCGTGCAACTGTAATGTATGGCGCTGGGGACGTCCGTATCGAGAGTGTCCCTGACGCCCACCTGATTGAACCTTCCGATGCACTCGTTGTTGTCATCCGCGCCGCCATCTGTGGCAGCGATCTCTGGCCCTATAAGAAGATGCAGACGATTGAAAGCGGCCGCCGTAGGGGACATGAGTTCACTGGCATTGTCGAGGCGGTCGAGTCTTCGATTGGACTGGAAATCTCGACCAAGTTCCAAATGGCAATCGCGCCATGAATGCGCGCGAAACGATCAAAGCGATGATCGAGTTCTAAAAAGGAGTAAGCGAGCATGGCAAGCGTAACTCAGTTGATGCGTACCAACCCTGAAGCCGAAGGTATCCCATCCTCGGCAGTCCTGGCCTTCATCAGGGCGGTCGAGCGGCACACCCATCCGTTGGACGCGGTGCAGGGTTTCATGCTTCTGCGCCACGGCAACGTGGCCGCCGAGGGATGGTGGACACCTTACGGGCCCGAATCCCCGCACGCGCTGTACTCGCTGAGCAAAAGCTTCACATCCACGGCCATTGGTTTGGCGGTTGCGGAGGGTCGGCTCACGGTGGATGACCTCGTGTTGAAGTTCTTTCCCGACGATGCGCCATCCAACCCCAGCAAGAACTTGAAGTCTATGCGGGTGCGGCACCTGCTGTCCATGAACACCGGACACAAGGAGGATACGACCCTGCCTGTGTTCCGGAGTGGGGATGACAACTGGGCCCGCGTTTTTCTGTCGTTGCCCATCGAATACCAACCCGGCACGTGGTTCGTCTATAACACCACCGCTACCTACATGCTCTCGGCCATCATCACCCAGCTGACAGGGGAAACCCTGCTGAACTACCTGCGCCCGCGCCTTTTGGACCCTCTGGGGATCGTGAACCCCATCTGGGAGACCGATTCGCGCGGGATTAACCTCGGCGGGACCGGCCTGCATATCAAGACGGATGAGATCGCCCGCTTTGGTCAGATATATTTGCAGAATGGGGTGTGGCAGGGTAAGCGCATCGTGCCGGAGGAATGGATCGCTGATGCAACCAAAGCCGCTTCCGACAATAGCAACACCCAGACCAACCCCGATTGGACGGTAGGCTATGGTTATCAGTTCTGGCGCTGCCGACACAATGCCTACCGCGGTGATGGTGCCTTCGGTCAATTCTGTATCGTCATGCCAGAGCAGGATGCGGTGCTGGCCATGATCGGTGGCGTGCAGAACATGCAGGTTGTCCTGGACAAGGTCTGGGAGCATCTGCTGCCTGCCATGCAATCGAGAGCGTTGCCTGCCAACTCCCAAGCGTACAACGAGTTGCGCGACAAGCTGGCGATTCTGTCGCTACCGTTGCCGAATGGAGGAGCGTCCTCGCCCAGTGCAGAGCAATGGTCGGGGAAAACCTATAAGC
>DAINRK010000135.1:0-1146 GCA_036741855.1 Anaerolineales bacterium | reverse complement strand
GCAATATACTTATCTTATGTGATGAGCGCGGCGAGCACCTGATACAGATCAGTACCTCCACATGGTTGAAGGGGATCACCGGTGTGCGCGGACGTGGCGACGAACCTATTGCCGCGTGTGGCGCCTGGACAGCAGAAGATACCTATGAAGTGAGGGTCTGCTGCTATGAGGACGCGTACTGCCCGATCTTCCGCTTCCACTACACGAGCGGCGAACTGCAATTGGAAGTAGAACCAAACGCAACCTGGGACTGGGAGCCCGCGGGAGTCACAAAGATCGCGGGCCGCAGGACTGGTTAGGCAGAAGCGAAAGTAGTACCGTTAGCATCACAAAGGAGGTGCTCCCATGACCACATGGACGAGCGATGAACTCAACAAGATTGGAACTGCCGAAGAGCTGCAGATTGCATCACTCCGGCGCGACGGCACACTGCGAAACCCGGTGACGATCTGGGTCGTTCGCGTCGGCGATGACCTCTACATTCGATCCGTGAACGGGCGCGGCTCTAACTGGTTCCGGGGTGTGCAAACACGTTATGAGGGTCAAATCCGGGCCGGTGGTGTAGTTAAAGATGTCACCTTTGTAGAAGAGCTGGACTCCTATATCAACGAGCAGATCGACACTGCCTATCGCACAAAGTACGGCAGATACGCGGCAAGCATTGTCAATACAACTCTAACCCCTGAGGCACGAGCCGCGACGATCAAACTTGTGCCGCGCTGAATAACCCATCACTTTCGTGAACACAACCAGGACCATAACATTGGAGGGTACGTAAGAGCCGAGAAGGTTTATACTTTTTGCATCCCTTTCAAAGGCAGGACTGATGATACAAGGATCTGAGTTACCGTTCCTGAGCGACTGGCAAAACTTTTATATGATCATGGGCACTGCTGCAGCAACCCTGACGGGATTGATGTTCGTGGTCACAACTCTGATCGCCGGTATCGATGCGCATCTGTCGACATTGAATGCCGCAGTATCCGCATACAACACACCAACGGTTGTGCATTTTGGCACTGTGCTGCTACTTGCCGGAGTACTCAGCGCTCCCTGGCAAACGTTTTCAAGCCTTAGCTTTCTACTTGGATTGTTGGGTCTGGGGATGGTGTTCTATTCGATCATCGTCATGCGGCGGATGCGGCG
>DAINRK010000134.1:0-9820 GCA_036741855.1 Anaerolineales bacterium | reverse complement strand
CTACACACATACCTATCCGTTCTGCTGGCGCTGCGGTACGCCTTTGTTATATTATGCGCGTGAGTCGTGGTATATCCGCACGAGCACATTCCGCGACAAGCTAGTGTCATTGAATAACACCATCAATTGGGTGCCTGAACATATCAAAAGTGGACGCTTTGGAAACTGGCTGGAAAACAATGTGGATTGGGCATTGAGCCGCGAGCGATACTGGGGCACACCACTTCCAATCTGGGAATGCGAGTCTTGCAAACATCGTGAAGGCGTGGGTTCCGTGAAAGAACTTTCGGAGAAAGCAGGACGGGACCTAAGCGAACTTGATTTACATCGTCCATATGTGGATCAAGTCCATTGGGACTGCCCCGACTGCGGCGGAAAAATGACGCGCGTTCCTGATCTCATCGATGTATGGTTTGACTCTGGCTCCATGCCCGTTGCGCAGTGGCACTATCCGTTTGAGAACAAGGAAAAGTTTGAATCTCAATTCCCTGCCGATTACATTTGCGAGGCAGTCGATCAAACGCGTGGCTGGTTCTATTCACTGCACGCCATCAGCACTTTGTTGTTCGAACAGGTTTCTTACAAGAACGTGATCTGTCTGGGTCACATTCTGGATGCTGAAGGACAGAAAATGTCCAAATCCAAAGGCAATGTCATTGCTCCATGGGATGTGCTTGCTGTGCATGGCGCGGATGCTTTCCGATGGTATCTCTATACGGCGACTCCGCCAGGACAGGAACGGCGCTTCTCTTCCGAATTGGTGGGTGAGGTCATACGTAGTTTCACGCTCACGTTGTGGAATGTTTATTCGTTCTTCGTGACCTACGCAAATCTCGATAAACCCACCGTTACCACCTTGCCTATAGCAACCAGTGATCTCGACCGCTGGCTATTATCTGAGCTCAATGTGCTCGTCCGAAACGTGACGGAAGCATACGAAAATTATGATGTAACGAACGCTACTCGCCCAATCGAAGCCTTCGTGGAGAAGATGTCCACATGGTATTTGCGACGTTCACGCCGCCGCTTCTGGAAGTCGGAATCCGATTCCGATAAACAAGCCGCGTACTCCACTCTTTACACGGCCCTCGTCACCGTCGCGAAATTACTTGCACCGTCCATGCCTTTCCTCGCTGACGAGCTTTATCAAAACCTTGTACGCTCCGTCGACCAGTCAACCCCTGAGTCTGTTCATCTAGCGAAATGGCCCGAAGTGCTGCCAGAGATGATAGACGAATCGCTCAACCGTGATATGGCATTAGTGATGCGTCTCGTTTCACTTGGACATTCCGCGCGACAAAAGGCGAACCGCAAGGTCAGACAGCCGTTGGCAGAGGCCGCGTTCTCCGTTGGTAATGTATCTGAGCGAAAAGCGGTAGAGACGTATGCTGACTTGTTTACAGACGAATTGAACGTCAAGCATGTCCGCTTATTGGATTCTGCCACTGAGGCAGTTTCGCATGCGGTCAAACCATTGCCCAAACAGTTGGGACAGAAGTATGGAAATAAATTCCCCGCAATTCAAAAAGCGATTCTGGCGATGAACACAGAGGAAGCCGCGCATACTTTGCTGAAGGGTAAGTCGTTGAAAGTGCAGGCAGATAGCGAAACGTATCAGATCCAGCCTGAGGAAGTAGAAGTGAAAGCATTGGCCAAGGAAGGCTTTGCGGTTGCAGAAGAAGGCGCGTATGTCGCAGCCCTAGTAATTGACCTGACGCCTGAACTTGTGCAGGAAGGACTGGCGCGTGAGTTCGTCCGCCGCGTGCAGGACCTCCGCAAGAATGCTGATCTGGATGTCGCTGACCGGATCGAGTTGTTCCTCGAAGCCTCAGCAGGCTTGAGGTCCGCAGTGGAGGCGTATCGCGATTACATCACCGCTGAGACGCTTACGTCCAATCTTGTTTTTGGGAATCCACCTGATGAAGCCTATGTCGTCGAAGATGAATTTGACAACGAAAAGATGAAAGCGGGATTGATCAAAAAATAAATTTGAAGGCGCATCGAAAGGTGCGCCTTTGCATTTACGGGCGCCCGAAGCGGTATAATTGCCGAAACTCCTTTCTGAGGTGTCATGATGTTTGAAAAATTTCCTGTGTGGCTCCGAAAGACCCTTGCCTGGAGTGTCCATCTTTTTACGGGGACTGGTGCCGTTTGGGGACTCCTGACAATCCTTGCCATATTTGAAGGAAATTGGCGCATGGTAATTTTTTGGATGATCATCGCCATGTTTGTAGATGGCGTAGATGGCATGCTCGCGCGCGCGTTTCACGTAAAGGAATATGCAAAGAACATTGATGGCGCCTTGCTCGACAATATGATTGATTATCTAAATTATGTCGTCGTTGCAGCCTTGATCCTAATTAAAGCACCTAATCTGGTACCACCGGGTTTTGCGTTGCCAATTGCTTTTTCGATTGTATTGACATCTGGATACCAATTTACACAATTGGATGCAAAAACGGATAACGAGTCGTATTTCTTCAAAGGATTCCCGTCTGTTTGGAATTTCCTTGTTCTTTATCTCCTGCTATTGGGATTCAATCCGTGGATCAATGTGGCTTTGTTGGTCGCTTGTAATATTCTCATTTTTGTCCCTGTAAAATATATTTATCCCACGCGAAATACCCGTTTACGCCGCCTCACCCTTGGTTTAACTTATCTATGTGGTGCAATTGGCGTCTGGGGATTACTTCAATATCCCGACGTGCCGCAATGGGTGGTATCGGTTTCGATCATGTACTCAATATATTACGCCCTTCTAAGCCTTTTTCCAAAGATTGGCGCCGTTAAGTCCGCATAAGGCTTCGATGTATATCGGAAAAGTTTCAGAAATCACTGAAGAGCTTTACACCGCATTACAACAATTAATCCCGCAACTGACTACGAACAAAACAGCGCCCAGTTGGGATGAGCTGACCGCTCTCGTAAATTCCGAATCCTCTGCGCTTCTAATTGCACGCTATCCAGATGAAAATGCTCCCATTGCGGGCATATTGACTTTGGCAGTCTACCGCGTCCCAACTGGTGTTCGCTCCATAGTGGAGGATGTGGTGGTTGATGAGAACATGCGCAGACATGGAATCGGCGAGGCTCTGATTCTCCAAGCGATTGCAATGGCTCGGGATGCAGGCGCACGAGGGGTGTCGCTTACATCAAATCCGATGCGCGAGGCAGCAAATCATCTCTATCAGTCAATTGGTTTTAGACGGCGTGAAACGAATGCCTATTATCTAGAAATCAAATAAAAAAGCAGTAGTTATTTCTGCCTGTTTGTTTGACTAAGATAATTTAGTTGTCCTGCCCATTCCCTCTAGCGTTATTTTCTCTGTCTCTGTTTTTTTCCTTATCTTTCCCATGACCATTACCGTTGTTGCTTCCATTCCCCGAACGATTGTTGTCTTCATTGTTATTATTTGTCATTACAACGCCCGGTTTCCCTTTCTTGCCATCCATCACAGCCTTCTTGAATTGTCCCCAATTCGTTGGCGAAGTGCCATCCTCAAGGACGAACGCACTAAAGTCTTTGGATTTTTTGGCGTCAATAATTGCCAGAAAAAGCTCGGAATTTCCCTCTAGCTTTTTTGTTAACCACAATGCCTGTGCAATTACACCGAAGCCAGTTCCCTCGTCGTGAACGGCCATGATGGTATCATAATCCAGATCGACAATATCTGAAAAGAAGGTAGCGAGGGCGTCGCCTACCGGGTGCTGATGTAATTGGTCTTCAATGACAGTGGATGAATCGATTTCGACTAGCTGCCCCAGGATTGCCTGATTAATCACAGGGTTGCCATCCCCGCCCAATATTACAATACCAAGCGCGATTGCTGAATCGATGTTAACCCGTACGGTTTGTGAAACCCCGCTATCTGACAAGGTGATCAGAACTGTTGTTACCGCAGTGTCGATATTCGTTTCAAGCGTTATGCTCTGTACTGTTCCCGCGATACGTTCTGGCGCGGCAAACACAGCACTAACCTGCCCGGCCAGTATGAACATAACTAATATAAAACTAACGAGAAATTTCATGTATTTCATTTCTTATACTTACACAACCATCTATTTATTCTAATGATTTCAATTACCTCTTTCAAATTTTCTTGCCGTTCAGACATTTCAATTAAGCAAGGTTTGTTAGGGCAATTGTACTTTCCTTGTTTGAAAGATTTGTTCTAGTTGTAACATTTTCACATTGTCTGCGAAGATATTGCAATAAATGTACACGCCACCGGCCATGAGCTTACTCATTTGTTGAAAAGTAATCTTCAGGTGTGTCCAGATCTGCCGGTATTTTTGGTGACAATCACAGCGATTCGTCAGATATCAATCTCTGATACATTTCTGGTGTGTCAACATCCAGTAGCAAACGGTCATCATGCCAGGGCAAATATTCTACATGACGTTTATGGAAGATCGCACGCCCACCAACATCTCCTTGCAGTGTCAGCAGATCAGCAAATACATCACGATCAAAAAGTACAGGATTTGCGCGCCGGTCAAGCACCATGGGCGCGACGATTGAAAACAGTCTCTCGGCATGTTTCTGCACCAATGCACGCAAAATTGACGTCGTAATCTGGGGTTGGTCTGTGAGCAGGAATATTGCTCCGCCTATATTTCCTGCTGGCAAAATGGAGGAAGAATCAGTGGTAAGGCTCTTTATTCCTGCCTTTATTGAACTCCCCTGTCCACTTTTCCAATCCTCATTTCTGACAATTGCCACATCCAAATCTTTCACCGCCGCCTCAACATTTTCCGCATTTGCCCCACTCACAACAATAACCGGCGAAAGCCCAGATTCCAGTGCGGTTGTGGCGACGGCTCGAACAAAGGGTTTGCCCCTCCAATCCAGTAATTGCTTCGTCTTGCCAAACCTCGTGGACTCTCCTGCTGCAAGGATTATCCCGGCAATCGGTTCGTGCACTGCATATATTGTCTCGTGTTTTAGGCTTGAGATAACCACAGAACCATAAGTAGACAGCAATGGCCCGACCAATCCATGGGCAGCGGCCTGCCACCCAGCCGTATCTGCCTGGTTGATCAATGCGGTTCTCGTCGCGTGCACTGGGATATTCTTTAATCCACCCTCGGTATGTTTCAACACTTTTATCAAAGCATCTCCAGTAACGGCTTCTCCGATATTCAGGCCGCTTAGCCGTGAAAATATTTCAGGTCGATGTACATTTTCATTATTCAATGGCTTTCCGATTGCCGAGATGCCAACAACCTGCACAACCTGATTAACAAATGGTGGGATAGGCGGCTCGTGATCTGCCCAGGCTTTCATCGGTTTCTGACGCGAGCCATCCGCCTCGATCAGCAACGGAAGGGAATGCTCCTCGCAATATTCATGGAGCCGGTTCAGTGTCTGATCATCTAATGGTTTGGTTCTTTCTCCATCTAGATCTCCCGTTATTAAAATTACACCACTGAACTTGTTCTGTTTTTCTTCCAAAGCAGTTGGCGATTCAGCGATAAAATGTGTGTCAGCAAATGGTATTTGCCATGAACCCATGTGTGACGTTGCGGCAACAATGACAGATGTTCCTCTTTCTTTGTTCAAGGCCCTCGCCAGTTGCAAGATCGCTGTGGTCTTTCCACCTGCACCCACGAATGCAATACGAGGCAAAAACCCTATTCGTAATGCGCGAACCAGAGAAAGACTCATTTTGGCGATTATACATCCTTCATTTGTTAAATAATTTCACACGATTGCATTACAAGGTAAGGTATAATAATCGCGCCGCGCGAACGGCGCGTACACCACATCAAGGCATTGTAATGGTAAGTGACCCTCTCATTTCCACAGACTATTGGACAAGTGTCCAGATCACACAACAAGACGTTGAATATCTCCACAGTTATCTATTCGATCTTGAGACTCCTCTCACAGCGCGAGAGCTTGTCGCGGTATTTATCAACGAACGCATTCAATCAGAGCGCCTAGCCGTACAAAAGCGACGTGAAGCTGGTGGTAAAACGTATTTTCCGAAAGAACTTTATCAAGTTGGTGATGAACTTATATTTCCTGCACTGGATTGGCGACATGGCAGAGTGACGGGTGTACGTGCGGGGGTAAATCCCGAGATCGGCGAATTCGATGTTCTGACGGTTGAACTTGCCAATGGTTCCGAACGCCTCTTTGCGTCCAATCTCCCGCATCATGCCTTAAACGATGAGCCTATTACAGTTGAAGATGACGGTTTCGACGCTGAAGAAATTCTGCACACTCAGGGACGCTCGCTCGAAAAGAAACTTGAAGCGGCGTTCAGGGAAGATGATGAACTAGTACGAATTGCTGGTCGCTGGTTCCCTCGAGCTTTGCTTGTGGATGTCAATGTTGGGCATCTCAATTTGGCGGAGGCAGTTTTAGATATGTCAGGAGGCGAGCCCCTGCCGACATCCGCTTTATTAAAAGATGTAGCTCTGCCTGAAGGTGTAAACCCGAAACTGGCAGAATTTTCGTTAAACCTTGCGTTGCAAGAAGATAGACGATTTGATGAGGTGGGTCCTGCAGGTGAAGTATTGTGGAGCCTGCATCGCCTTGAGCCGGAAGAGGTGCGGGAAGTACCGCTCTTTTTGAACTACTCTCCTATTGAGCATGATCGCTCCCTGCTTACGCCGCAGATGATTAATCTTGAGGCTCAGTTAGATGATGAATTAAGTGAGAGTACAGCGGAACCAGACCCAAATATTAAAGAAGTTACACTCGCGTTGATTTATCCGCATTTGCGCGCAGGGACATTGCCGCTCTCGGCTCGTATCCGTCCCTTGTTTCCCACGGCTTATGAATCGCCGCGCGTGCGCTTTACACTCGTGGATGGCAAGACAAAACAGAAGATGCCAGGCTGGGTCGTGCGAGAGCATGGATACGTTTATGGGCTCCGCGACTGGTATAAGGCAAATGAATTGATGCCCGGCAGCCTGGTGCGCATTCGCCGTGGTGAACTTCCCGGCGAAGTTGTCATTGAAGCGAAGACATACCGCGCGACAAAAGATTGGGTGCGGACGGTCATTGTTGGTGCAGATGGTGGTGTGGTATTTGCGATGTTGAAGCAGTCCATCTCAGCTGAGTTCAACGATCGTATGGCATTCGCTATTCCTTCATTCGAGGCCGTTGATCAACTTTGGGTCCAGGAGAAAAAGCGGCCATTTGATAAGCTGGTGGCAGATATGATTCATGAAATGTCGAAGTTGACTCCGCAAGGCCATGTCCATGCACAGGAGTTGTATTCCGCCGTGAATATCGTAAGACGCGTTCCTCCTGCGCCTTTGTTTGCACTACTTTCGAGCAAACCGGCGTTTGTGCATGTTGGCGATTTACATTTCCGTTTGGACGAGACGGAGAAATAATGGCAGAAGTAAAACGGTTCAGCCTCGTCAAACCAACGGTTGACACGCCTTTTCATATTGATTTCGCGTGGTGGAGGAAGAACGAGCGTGATTGGCACGTGTATTTGCGTTCGCTCTTATGTGCTGATCATCAGGAGGCCTTTGCCAACTCCGAAGAAGGAGAAACAATTGACTGGGTTGACCCTGTCACTGCTGAGGTAAAGCCTGTGGAAGGTGTCCAAAATGCATTGATGACCCACTGTGTGAAGCAGCCTGATTTTCTGACCAGTCAAACTGCATTGGTGGAGGCGGTGTTCCGTCTATTTCTCACCAACGGGAATGTTCCCTTGTCTTCAGGTGAGCTTGGTATGAAACTGAAACGTCCACCAGAGACTATTTTACGTACACTAGCAGGCGCACGTGTATATAAGGGAATAAGACCCTATAACAATTGAACTTAAGGCTGAAAGGGCGGGGCATGGTTTGTCTACTTAGCAAGAACGTAATACAATTATATAAATTGCCCCTGTAGCTCAACGGATAGAGCACCAGCCTTCCAAGCTATAGGTAACGAGACCAATTGAATAAAAAAGGAACGAAATTCCCGTATTTTTCGGGGGTTTTGTTCCTTTTGCCATCTTTAAAGAGAGATAACTGTAGCTTAAGTGTAGCAAGAGGAGTCGAAACATGGAAATGAAAGTGTGTACAAAGTGTGGTCCACCTGCCCAGCCAATTGAAAACTTCCCATGGAAAAGTCAACTTCTTGGAAAACGGCATTCTGTGTGTAAAATCTGCACGGCGGAAAGATCGAAAAGGTAATACCAGGAAGACAAAGAAAGCCAAATTGAAAGAGTCCGGATTAATAACCAAAGATATCGAGAGAATGCTCGGATTTATGTTCTTGCTTACCTCATGACACATCCATGCTCTCAATGTGGTGAAACAGATCCCTGTGTACTTGAATTCCATCATGAAGGAAACAAAGAAGCTGAGGTATCCCGCTTAATGGGTCGTGGTGCTTCTCTTGACTGACGCTTTGAGAGCTGAGATAGCGAAGTGTGTAGTTCTTTGTGCTAACTGCTACAGAAAGCTTACAGCATATGATAGAGGGTAGCATAAATCAAGGTGGTCGTATAGCCAATAAGTACCCCTGGAGCGATTCGAACGCTCAACCTGCGGCTTAGAAGGCCGTCGCTCTGTCCATTGAGCTACAGGGGCAACGGCGAAATTATAATCTTAAAAACAACAAACCCACTTGACATTTAAATTGGAAAATTCGTTGGACATTTGTCCTCAATGCTTTATCTCTGATTCAAACCGCTTCGCTACCATTCTCACGCCAATGCAAATATTTCTCGGCTACGTTAGCAATTTGAGGGCTAAAATAATTCTTTCCCGAGTGGATGGTACGGATCCCTTCCAAAAGGTCATTCGCTATTCTATCCTTTAGTACATAACCTTTTGCGCCCACTTCTAAAGCGTTCCGGATATATTCTGAATCATCGAAACCGGAAAATATTATCACTCGAGTAAGTCTATAACATTCACGTATATGCTTCGTGGCTTCTATCCCATTCATAAGTGGCATAGAAATATCCATGACGGCTACATCAGGGCGATATAAACGGGCCTTCTCAACAGCCTCTATTCCATTGGTTGCAGTAGCTACAATCTTGATATCGTCTGCTGTCTCAATAAGGTCGCGCAAACTTTTTCTGACAGGCCCATTATCGTCCACAACAAGGACATTGATCATAATAATTCCAATAAGCGTCTGTTATTACATAAGAAGTATAAGTTACTCGTTTTTTACGTCCAAGTAGGGAAATCATCCAGGTCTCTGTAATTATGAGTTGTGCGACTTATGATGCCGATCCCTTGCTGAAGAGTAAACAGATCTACGGGCATTCTTGATGCAATGAACTCTACGGTCAGATATTCATATGGATTAGGACGTAGCTTTCTGAAGGAGATCACCCGGGAGCAAGGATCCGTATTGAATATAAACGTCCTTTGCTTTATAGGTTGCTTACTCCAGTTTTGCTGTTGTTGATGCTTGGCTTTTTCACCTTGTTACGCGTGGTCGTTATTCCTGTCTGCTCTACTACTGGTTATGCATATCTCATCATATAAACGGTCCAATTAGGTTTGTGGAGCGAGAGCTGAGCAGTGCTATCATAGTTCTGCGTAACCCCAGGAAATTTCGTTTCATTACGCTGTCACTTGGGCTTGATAGACCTCATTGACCGATGCCATCCTGCGTTACAAGATGCTGCCAAGGAGACACAAATAATGATCACGAGAGTCAACGCATTCATTCCCGGAACGGTCGTATCCAACCATTTACCTCCCTGATGCGTATTTTTACTTTGGGATGGTGACCGAGCTCACGGGGGTTATGGTTCTTTGTGAGGAGTTTCCTGAAACAATTGTGGTTGGCATCGGCTATCCTATGCATGAGCCGCTAGCGCAAGTAACTAAAGAAGTT